>DWZK01000070.1 GCA_019117605.1 Candidatus Intestinimonas stercoravium
CCTCCTCATGACCTCCCGCGGATCTGTGCTCCCGCTCCACAGGCCGGGCCTGTATCAGGAGAGCGGGTAGACCTCCGCCTGCGATGATGGTATAATCGGTCAAGAACCCGATACGATAGATCTCCTCTATATCGCACTATCATATCACTATAATGTCAACAGGGGGGTCTCTATGGAGCTGCAGAGAGTGATCGGCGACAACATCAAAGGGGTGCGGGAGCGCAAGAAGCTCACGTTGGACGCCGCGGCGAAGCAGACAGGGGTATCCCGGAGCATGCTGGCCCAGATCGAGCGGGGCGACGTCAATCCCACGATCTCTGTCCTCTGGAAGATCGCCAACGGATACAAGGTGTCCTTCACCAGCCTCCTGGACGAGCCCCGGGAGGCGCCGCTCCTGATCCGGGCGAAGGACGTGGCGCCGCTGGCGGAGGACGGCGGCCGCTATCTGAACCATCCGGCGTTCCCCTTCCAGGAAGACAGGCTGTTCGAGACCTATCGCATCCAGATCGCGCCGGAGGGGGCGCTGTCCGCCCAGCCCCATATGGCGGGGACGGAGGAGTATATCACCGTGTTCTCAGGAGATGTGGAGATCCGGGTGGGAGAAGAGGCGTTCCGCCTGGGAGAAGGGGATTCCCTGCGCTTTAGGGCCGATGCCCCGCATGGATACCGGAACGTGGGGGAGGGCCTTGCCTCTCTCAGCATGCTGATCTACTATGGGAAAGGGTGAGGGCGCGCTCCGGCGGCCCGTAGACTGAGATCGGAAAACAAGAAGGCTTTCGAGTGAAAGTTTTTGATATTTTGTAGAAAATCCACTGGGAAAGGGCCCCGCCCTCGTGTTATACTAGAGAAAACCATATGCGACCCGTTCCCACCCATGATATCGAGGAGGTTTTATCGATGTTAAAGTTGGATCTCTCCTATGCCAAGAGCTTTCTCCCCGAGGACTACCTCACCAGCCGCATGGAGGCCCTGGACAAGGCCCGCGTGATGCTGGCCGAGCACAACGGCCCCGGCGGAGACTTCACCGGCTGGGTGAAGCTGCCCGCCGAGTATGACAAGGAGGAGTTCGCCCGCATCCAGAAGGCGGCGGCCAAGATCCGCTCCGACTCCCAGGTGCTGGTGGTCATCGGCATCGGCGGCTCCTACCTGGGCGCCCGGGCGGTGATCGAGCTCATGGGCTCCGCCGACCACCGGCTGGCCGCCAACCGGCCCGAGGTGTTCTTCGCCGGCAACGGCCTGTCCACCGACGCCCTGTGCGAGCTCATGGACTATGTCGCCGACAAGGACTTCTCCATCAACGTGATCTCCAAGTCCGGCACCACCACCGAGCCCGCCGTGGCCTTCCGCATCTTCAAGGACATGCTGGAGAAGAAGTACGGCAAGGAGGGGGCCAAGGGCCGCATCTACGCCACCACCGACGCCCACAAGGGCGCCCTGAAGGGCCTGGCCGACGCCGAGGGCTATGAGGAGTTCGTGGTGCCCGACGCGGTGGGCGGCCGGTACTCCGTCCTCACCGCCGTGGGCCTGCTGCCCATCGCCGTGGCCGGGGTGGACATCGAGGCCCTGATGGCCGGCGCCGCCGAGGCCATGGAGGAGCTCTCCAAGCCCGGCGCGGACAACGTGGCCTGGCAGTACGCCGCCGCCCGGAACGCCCTCTACCAGTCCGGCAAGTCCATCGAGCTGCTGGTGGGCTACGAGCCCTCCTTCCGCTTCTTCTCCGAGTGGTGGAAGCAGCTCTACGGCGAGAGCGAGGGCAAGGAGGGGAAGGGCATCTTCCCCGCCAGCGTGGAGTTCACCGCCGACCTCCACTCCATGGGCCAGTATATCCAGCAGGGCCAGCGGATCCTCATGGAGACCGTGGTGAAGTTCGACAAGAGCCGCCGGGAGATCCTGATCCCCAACGACCCGGACAACGTGGACGGCCTGAACTTCCTGTCCGGCAAGCCCCTGCAGTTCGTGGCCGAGCAGGCCATGCGGGGCACCCTCCTGGCCCACATGGATGGCGGCGTGCCCAACATGGTGCTGGAGGCCGAGGCCCGGGACGAGCGCACCATCGGCCAGCTCATCTACTTCTTCGAGTACGCCTGCGGCCTGTCCGGCTACCTGCTGGGGGTCAACCCCTTCGACCAGCCCGGCGTGGAGGCCTATAAGAAGAACATGTTCGCCCTCCTGGGCAAGCCCGGGTACGAGGCCCAGCGGGAGGAGCTGCTCAAGCGGCTGTAAGGCAGTCCAAAGTGGGCAGAGGCCCCGCGGCAATACAGATACGATAGGGAACGGCCGCCCGCCGTGGAGACGGGCGGCCGTTCTGCTACCTGGGGGAGAGACGGCCCCGGGTCCGCCGTCCTCCCGGGCGTGGAGGCGAAAGCGCCAAAAGGGCCCCGGCGGGACCGTGAAATTTTCGTGAAGTTTTGTAAATGAGTTGCAATCTCCGCGTGGAAATGGTAACATAAATACACAAGGCCGGAGGAGGCTCCGGCGCACAATGTAAGGAGTGATCGATTATGGTTAGAGTGATCATGGGGGTCAAGGGCACTGGCAAGACCAAGCAGATGATCGAGCTCATCAACGCCGCAGTGCAGAACGAGCACGGCAACGTGGTCTGCATCGAGCGCGGGCCCAAGCTGACCTATGACATCAATTATAAGATCCGCCTGGTGGAAGCCAGCAGTTATGATATGAAGGACTACGCCTTCCTCAAGGGGTTCATCAGCGGTCTTTACGCCGGCAACTACGACATCACCCATGTGTTCATCGACAGCCTCACCAAGATCGTGCCCAGCGACGCATCCGACCTGGAGGTGGAGAACTTCCTGGACTGGCTCAACAAGTTCGGTGAGGACAACAACATCAAATTCACCGTCACGATCAGCGCCGACGCCTCTCTGGCCACCGAGGGCGTGAAGAAGTACTTCTGATCGGGAACGAGCCTATATGACCCATATATAACGGCGGGGCGGACCAAAGTGGTCCGCCCCGCCGCCGGTCTGTCCGGGGGAGCTCAGCCGTCCAGGAGGCCGTTGGCATAGGCTTCCAGGGCCTCGCAGGGCCCCTCCTTGGTCCGGTAGCCCGTCCCGTCCACCACCAGGTAGGGGGAGAAAGCGGTCACCCGGACCTCCCGCCCGTCCGCCAGGGAGAGGGAGAAGAGGACGGTCTGGCCCGCCATATCCCGCCAGGAGGGGTCCTCCCCATAGACCACCACCTCCCGCAGCAGGCCGGCCAGGGCCTCCCTGTCCGGGACCTCCAGGGACCGGCCCGGCGGGAAGAGCGCCACGGAGGCGGCGGTGATGTCCGCCCCCTCCAGGTCCCGGAAGGGCCGCTCCCCGCCCAGGACGGCCTGCCCCACCGACCAGGCCGCCAGCAGGCACAGCAGGGCGGCCAGGATCCACCCCTTCATCCGTCTCATAGAGAGCCCCCTCTCCTGTTCTCGTCTCGCCCTGTTAGACGGGGGAGGAGAGCGGAAAGTTCCGTCCGGCTGCCCTCCGGCCCGCCGGAAAATTTTCCACCGGCGGGGGAACTTTTTCCCCACCGCCGCCGTCTTACCCAAAAGGATGTCTCCCGCCGCGGGGTATCTTCCGCGGGGGCGGGCATCCTAAGTCTACTATCCCGATCGAAGCGAGGTGCGCCCCTTGGTCTTTTCCAGTCTGCTCTTCCTCTTCCTCTATCTCCCCGTTGTGCTGGCCGTCTACTATGTCACCCCCCTGCGCTGGCGCAACGGGATGCTCCTCATCGCCAACCTGGTCTTCTACGGCTGGGGGGAGCCCACCTATATCGTCCTCATGGTGTTCACCATCGTGGCCGACTATATCGCCGGGCGCTTCGTGGCCCGCTTCAAGTCGCAGGGACGGGACGGCCCGGCCAGGGCGGCGGTGGCGGCGGCCCTGGTGCTCAACCTGGCGATCCTCTTCTTCTTCAAGTACTGGGACCTGATCGCCTCCACCCTCCGGGGCTGGGGGCTGGATCTGCTGCCCACCCTGGGCCTGTCCCTGCCCATCGGCATCTCCTTCTACACCTTCCAGACCATGACCTACCCCGTGGACGTGTACCGGGGAGACGCCCAGGCCCAGAAGAGCCTGGTGAACTTCGGCACCTTCGTCACCCTCTTCCCCCAGCTCATCGCCGGCCCCATCATCAAGTACAAGGAGCTGGCCGACCAGGTGGACTGCCGGAGCTACCATGTGGAGCAGTTCGCCAACGGGGTGCACATGTTCGTGATCGGCCTGGGGAAGAAAGTGCTCCTGGCCAACAACATCGGCATGCTGTGGGACGCCTACAAGGCCATGCCCGCCGGAGAGCTCACCGTGCTGGGGGCCTGGCTGGGGGTGCTGGCCTTCTCCCTCCAGCTCTACTTCGACTTCTCCGGCTATTCGGATATGGCGGTGGGCCTGGGCCGGATGCTGGGCTTCGAGTTCCTCAAGAATTTCGACTACCCCTATATCTCCCGGTCGGTCACCGAGTTCTGGCGGCGCTGGCACATCTCTCTGGGCTCCTGGTTCCGGGAGTATGTGTATATCCCCCTGGGGGGCAACCGGGTGTCCAGGGGCCGGCTGTGCTTCAACCTGATGGTGGTGTGGGGCCTTACCGGCCTGTGGCACGGGGCCAGCTGGAACTTCCTGCTGTGGGGCCTCTACTTCGGGGTGCTCATCATGGCGGAGAAGCTGTGGCTGGGCCGGCTGGTGGCCTCCTGGCCCCGGGCGGTGCAGCACATCTATACCCTCTTCCTGGTGCTGGTGAGCTGGGCCATCTTCGCCCTGGAGGACTTCGGCCACATGGGGCAGTACCTGGCCGCCATGTTCGGCTTCGCCGGGGGCGGCCTCGCAGACCCCGCCTTCGGCTACTACCTGCGCTCCTATCTGCCCACCCTGTGCGCCGGTATCCTGGCCGCCACCCCCCTCTTCGCAGGGCTGTGGCACAAGCTCCCCAAGAAGGCGGGCATGGTGCTGCTGCCCCTGCTGGTCCTGGCGGGGCTGCTGGTATCCACCGCCTATCTGGTGGACGCCACCTACAACCCCTTCCTCTACTTCCGCTTCTAAAGGAGGTCCCGGCATATGTCGAAAAAATACGCCATCTTCCTCACCGCCCTCTTCTGCCTCTTCATCGGGGGCTTCCTGGCGGCCAACCTGCTCACCCCCGACCGGGACTTCTCCCCCCAGGAGAACCGCTATCTGGCCCAGCGGCCGGAGCTGGAGCCCCGGGACTTCCGCCTGGCCTGGCCGGTGGGGGACAGCGGCGACTTCTTCAGCGGCAAGTTCATGTCCGACTACGAGACCTACCTCACCGACCAGTTCGTGGGCCGGGACTTCTGGATCTCCGCCAAGGCGGAGCTGGAGCGGTACAGCGGCAAAAGGGAGAACAACGGGGCCTACTTCTGCGCCCAGGACACCCTCATCTCCCGCTTCGACGAGCCGGACCCGGACCGGGTGGCGGATGATCTGGGATATGTGAACAGAGCGGTGGAAAATGTGGATGTCCCCGTGTATTTCTCCCTGATCCCGGGCAAGGTGTCCGTGTGGGCGGACCGGCTGCCGGAGGGGGCCCCCAACGCCAGCGAGGAGGCGATCCTCTCCCAGGCGCAGGAGACCACCCAGGCGGAGTGGATCGACGTGGACGGCGCCCTCCGGGCCCACGCCGGGGAGGAGATCTACTACCGGCTGGATCACCACTGGACCAGCCTGGGGGCCTACTACGGCTACGCAGCCCTGGCCTCCGCCATGGGCATGGAGCCCACCCCACTCTCCGACTATGAGAAGACCACCGTGTCCACCGACTTCAACGGCACCACCTACTCCTCCTCCGGGGTGCGGTGGATGGAGCCCGACTCCATCGACATCTACGTCCCCGAGGACGGGATCCAGGTCACCGCCTGGAACAGCGCCCAGCCGGAGGAGGGCGTCCTCTACGACTGGTCCAAGCTGGAGGAGAAGGACAAGTACGCCTTCTTCCTGGGGGGGAACAAGCCCCTGGCCGTCATCCGGACCCAGAACGACGGCCCCCGGCTGCTGATCGTCCGGGACTCCTACGCCGACAGCATGGCCCCCTTCTTCACCGCCAACTGCTCGGAGATCCACCTCTTCGACCCCCGGTACAACAAGACCCCTCTGAGCCAGTATGTCCGGGAGAACCAGATCGACCAGGTGCTGGTCCTCTACAGCGTGGCCAATTTCGTCACCGACAGCTCCCTCTTCGTGCTGGGACAGTGATCGCCGGATCCGGATGAGCCGGATGAGAAAGAAGCGCCGCCGCCCTTTTGGGGCGGCGGCGCTCAGACTGTCGAAAAAGAGGGACCAGGCTGGAGAAGCAACGGGGGGATAGTGTGAAAGGGGGTCTGGACTGCCGGGGGTCAGTCCAGATGCCTTCGGGCGAAGCCACCTTAGACCAGGGGAGCCCCCACTTTCGCGTGCAGTCGAGAACATTTTGACGCAAGTCGAAATGTCAGGCAGCGTGTCGAAAAAGTCAAGAGACTTTTTCGACACGCTGAGCGCCGCCGCCCTTTTGGGGCGGCGGCGCTTCTCAGTTCTCGGCCCGGTCCAGAGAGAACGCCTGGGGGGCGGGGCGGTGGGGCTTCTTCTTCCGGCGCTCCAGGCCGTGGGGGAGGGAGACGGCCAGTCCGTCCACCGCGGCGGAGATCAGATAGCGGTAGACCTTGGCCTTCTGCTCGTCGTAGAGGTCCAGGTCCTGGTACAGGTCCCGGTAGTAGGCGAAGGTGAGGCGCTTCATCTCGATGGTCTTGCGGAGGGTGGCCTGGCTGGCCACCAGGCTGCCCTTGCGCTTGTAGTAGTAGTACAGGGGCTCCGGCACCGCCTGGACCAGCCGGACATGGCGGATATACTCTAGGTTGAAGAGGAAATCCTCCCCCCAGCTCATCTCGGTGGGGCAGCGCACCCCGCCCCGCTCCACCACAGAGCGGCGGTAGAACTTGTTCCACAGCACGCCGTAGTAGTAGTTGGCCGGGGCCTTCACCATCTCCTCGGCATACTCCTGCCGGGTGAGGAGGCGCTCCCCCTTGATGTGGCCGTGGTCGGCCAGCCGGTCGCCGTCCACCCGGTAGAAGTGGGAGATGACCAGATCCGCCCCCGTGACCTCGGCGGCCCGGACGAAGGTCTCGGTGGCCCTGGGGGCCAGCCGGTCGTCGCTGTCGGCGAACTGCAGGTACTTGCCCCGGGCCTGGTCCAGGGCGAGGTTCCGGCTCTCGGACACGCCGGAGTTGGCCTTGTCGATGAGCCGGAAGCGGCTGTCCAGCCGTGTCATGGCCAGGCACAGGTCCCGGGAGCCGTCGGTGCTGCCGTCGTTCACCAGCAGCACCTCCAGGCGGGGATAGGTCTGGGCGCGGATGCTCTCCAGGCAGGGGCCCAGGTAGAGCTCGGCATCGTACACCGGCACGATGACGGTGACTAGGGGGAGATCCAAAGGAATAGACAACGGGGAACACCTCATTCGGTCAAAGATAGTCGGGACAGGTCAAGTATACCATAGTTCTCCCCGTGAAACAAATCGGATGCCCAGATCGGGGAGCGCTTTCCTCCTTGTGCGGGCCCTGCAAAGGTGGTATAATAGCTCGATACACTTCGCGCAGAAAGAAAATGACAGAAAAGGGGCGGAAGATCGTGACGTATAAAGAGGAGTTCATCACCTTCATGGTGCGCTCCGGCGTAATGACCTTCGGGGACTTCACCACCAAATCCGGGCGGAAGACCCCATACTTCATCAACACCGGCAATTACAAGACCGGGGCCCAGGCGGCCAAGCTGGGGGACTACTATGCCGCCTGTATCCAGGAGCACTTCCCCGAGGGGATCGACTGCCTCTTCGGGCCGGCCTACAAGGGCATCCCCCTGGCAGTGTCCGCCGCCTCCTCCCTCTACCGGAACTACGGCCGGGACCTGCCCTACTGCTTCAACCGCAAGGAGGCCAAGGACCACGGCGAAGGGGGCGTCATGGTGGGCTACAAGCCCCAGGACGGGGACCGGGTGGCCATCGTGGAGGACGTGGTCACCGCCGGCACCGCCGTGCGGGAGTCCATCGAGCTCTTCAAGCATGTGGCCAAGGTGGAGATGAAGGCCCTCTTCGTCTCGGTAGACCGGATGGAGCGGGGCACCCGGGACTGCTCCACCCTGGACGAGCTGCGGGAGGACTACGGCATCACCGTCTGCCCCATCGTCACGGTCCGGGAGATCATCGCCTTCCTCCACGGCAGAGAGGTGGACGGCAAGGTCTACATCGACGACGGCATGAAGGCGAAGATGGAGGCCTATCTGGCGGAGTACGGCGCCAAGGGCTGAGCGACGCCCGCGCCCCGGCAGGGCGGCGGAGGGGAGAGAAAGGAGGAGGGCCATGGGGCTCCACGACGGACACCGCAAGCGGCTCAAGGCCCAGTTCCTGGCCCACGGGGAGGACTTCCACGACCACCAGCTCCTGGAGCTCCTCCTCTGCTACGCTATCCCTCAGGGGGATGTGAACGAGCTCGCCCACGCCCTGCTGGAGCGCTTCGGCTCCCTGTCCGGCGTGATGGACGCCCTGCCCGACGCCCTCCGGCAGGTGCCCGGGGTGGGGGAGCACACCGCCGTGCTCCTCAAGCTGGTGCCCAAGCTGGCGGGGCGCTATTTCGAGGACCGCTCCTCCCTGGGCACCATCCTGGACACCTCCCGGGCGGCCATGGACTTCCTGCGCCCCTATTACCGGCAGGGGGGCCGGAACGAGATGGTGTATCTGGTGTGCCTGGACGGCAAGCACAAGGTGCTGGGCTGCCACAAGCTGGGGGAGGGGTCGGTGAACGCCGCCGACATCACGCCCCGGCGGGTGGTGGAGGCCGTCCTCTCCAACAACGCCACCGCTGCCATCCTGGCCCACAACCATATCTCCGGCCTGGCCCTGCCCTCCAACGCGGACCTGGCCACCACCAGGCGGCTGTGGGAGATCCTCCAGGAAGTGGGGGTGGAGCTGGTGGACCACCTGATCTTCGCCGATGACGATATGGTCTCGCTGAAGGACAGCGGGGTCTTCCAGGGCTATGTCCGGCGGAACTGACGGAACATGGCTCTTGCTATAGAACAAATGTTTTGATACAATGGACGGCGCGGCGGGCGGACCGGCCCGCCCCATCCTTTGCGAGGAGGTCGAGACCATGCCGGGATTCCATGTGGTATCCCCCTACGAGCCCGCCGGCGACCAGCCGGAGGCCATCGAAGCACTGGCCCGGGGCATCGAGAACGGGCTCACCGAGCAGACCCTGCTGGGGGTCACCGGCTCGGGCAAGACCTTCACCATGGCGAAGGTCATCGAGAAGGTGCAGAAGCCCACCCTGGTGCTGGCCCACAACAAGATCCTGGCCGCCCAGCTCTGCGCCGAGTTCAAGGAGTTCTTCCCCGACAACGCGGTGGAGTACTTCGTCTCCTACTACGACTACTACCAGCCGGAGGCCTATATCCCCCACACCGACACCTTCATCGAGAAGGACTCGGCCACCAACGATGAGATCGACCGGCTGCGCCTGTCCGCCACCGCCTCCCTCATGGAGCGGCGGGACGTGATCGTAGTCTCCTCGGTCTCCTGCATCTACGGCCTGGGCGAGCCCGATGACTACGCCAAGATGATGGTCTCCCTCCGGGTGGGGGAGGAGTTCAAGCGGGACGAGCTGCTCAAGCGGCTGGTGGAGATCCGCTATGAGCGCAACGACATCGCCTTCGAGCGGAACATGTTCCGGGTCCGGGGGGACACGGTGGAGATCTGGCCCGCCTACTACAAGGACAGCGCCATCCGGGTGGAGTACTTCGGCGATGAGATCGACCGGATCAGCGAGGTCAACGCCGTCTCCGGCGCGCCGATCCGCCGCCTGGAGCACATCCCCATCTTCCCCGCCAGCCACTATATCACCCCCAAGGAGAAGATGGACCGGGCCATCCAGGAGATCTACAAGGAGCTGGAGGAGCGGGTGGCCTATTTCCAGGAGAAGAACATGCTGGTGGAGGCCCAGCGGATCAAGCAGCGGACCCTGTACGACATCGAGATGATGCAGGAGCTGGGTTTCTGCTCCGGGATCGAGAACTACTCCCGGCCCATCGCCGGCCGCCCCGCCGGGTCCGCCCCCATGACCCTCATGGACTACTTCCCCAAGGACTTCCTCCTGTTCATCGATGAGAGCCATGTGACACTCCCCCAGGTGCGGGCCATGTACAACGGGGACCACGCCCGCAAGACCACCCTGGTGGACTACGGCTTCCGGCTCCCCTGCGCCTTCGACAACCGGCCCCTGAAGTTCGACGAGTTCGAGCAGAAGATCCACCAGGTGGTGTACGTCTCCGCCACCCCGGGGGAGTATGAGACCACCCGGTCGGGGCAGATCGTGGAGCAGGTGATCCGGCCCACCGGCCTGCTGGATCCGGAGGTGGAGGTGCGCCCGGTGGAGGGCCAGATCGACGACCTCATCGGCGAGATCCACCAGCGGGCCGAGCGGCACGAGCGGGTGCTGGTCACCACCCTCACCAAGAAGATGGCGGAGGACCTGACCGCATACCTCAAGAACGCGGGGATCAAGGTCCAGTATATGCACCACGACATCGACACCATCGAGCGGCAGGAGATCATCCGGGACCTGCGCCTGGGCACCTATGACGTGCTGGTGGGCATCAACCTCCTCCGGGAGGGCCTGGACCTGCCTGAGGTATCCCTGGTGGCCATCCTGGACGCGGACAAGGAGGGCTTCCTCCGCAGCGAGACCTCCCTCATCCAGACCATCGGCCGGGCCGCCCGGAACGCCGATGGCAAGGTCATCATGTACGCCGACAAGATGACCCCCTCCATGATGGCGGCCATCGGCGAGACCGAGCGCCGGCGGAAGAAGCAGGGCGATTTCAACAGGGCCCACGGCATCGTGCCCAAGACGGTGGTGAAGTCGGTGCGGGACCTGATCGAGCTCTCCGCCGCCGAGGAGGAGAGCGAGAAGGTCCTGCGGAACAAGACCCAGATGTCCAAGAAGGAGCGGGACGCCGCCATCGAGAAGCTGGAAAAAGAGATGCGGGAGGCAAGTAAACGGCTGGAATTCGAGTACGCCGCAGTGCTTCGGGACCGTATCATCGAGCTGCGGGGCAGGTAGCCGGCCGCATCTCTTTTTGGGGCCCCGCAGGGCGGGGCGTGCCGTCCGGCGCGTCCAAGCGTCCCGGCCGGTGGCCGGGACCTTGCCGCAGGGGCGATCCACTCGCCCCGAGGATGAAAAAGGAAGGGGTCCCCCGCACGGCGAGAGCCGGGTGGGGGGATGCGGGAGGCCAGCAAGCGCCTGGGATTCGAGTACGCCGCGGTGCTTCGGGACCGTATCATCGAGCTGCGGGGCAGGTAGCCGGACGCATCTCTTTTTGGGGCCCCTCTGCCTCCCCTGATGGGCACGGGGCCGTGGGCTTCGTTGATCTGTTGAAATGACAGGAGGCGGCCTTTATGTATGACTGGCTGGACGGATATCTGCGGGCGATGCCCGGCGCAGAGCACGACTACAAGATCGAGTGGCGCTGGGACCGCTATAAGGTGCGTGGGAAGCTGTTTGCCGTCCTCTGCTGTCCCGGTCCGGAGTACAAGGTATATGGCGGGCATCCCCTGGTCAACTTGAAATGTGACCCCCGGCTGGCCGAAGGGCTGCGGGCGCAGTACCCGGAGATCCTTCCCGGTTTCTACTGCGATAAGCGCACCTGGATCGCCGTGCTCCTGGACGGGGCCATGCCCGGCGGGGCCCTGCGGGAGCTGTGCGGGCTCTCCTACCGGCTGGCAGTGGAAAGACTGCCCAAATACGTCCAGCGGGAGCTGGATATAGAGAGGTTTTTGATATGAGATATGTCACGCTTGGCCGCACCGGCCTGCAAGCCGCGCGGGTCTCCTTCGGCGGCATCCCCATCCAGCGCTCCGACGCGGCCAACACCCGGGCGGTGGTGGACCGGCTGGAGGAGCACGGCATGAACTTCATCGACACCGCCCGGGGCTACACCGTCTCGGAGGCGTATCTGGGCGCCGCCCTGGAGGGGCGGCGGGACAAGTTCATCCTGGCCACCAAGAGCATGTCCCGGGACAAAGCGAGCATGGCCCGGGACATCGACATCAGCCTGGGCGGCCTGCGCACGGACCACATCGAGCTCTATCAGATCCACAACCTGCCGGAGAAGGATGTGGAGACGGTGTTCGGCCCCGGCGGCGCCTACGAGGCCCTTGCCGAGGCCAGGGCCGCCGGGAAGATCGGCCACATCGGGGCCACCGCCCACAATGCAGATGTGCTGAAAAAGCTGGTGGAGGAGCACGGGGACAAGCTCGAAACGGTGATGTTCCCCTTCAACATCGTGGAGACCCAGGGGCGGGAGGTCCTGGACCTGGCCCGGAGCAAGGGCATCGGCACCATCGCCATGAAGCCCCTGGCCGGGGGCAACCTGGACGACTGGGAGCTGGCCCTGCGCTTCATCGCCGCCTCCGGCGCCTGCGACATCATCATCCCCGGCATGGGCTCCCCGGAGGAGGTGGACCGGAACGCCGCCGTGGACCTGACCGCCCCCCTGACGGAGGAGGAGAGGGCCCGGTGCGAGGCCATCCGCAAAGAGCTGGGCGGCCAGTTCTGCCGCCGGTGCGGCTACTGCGCCCCCTGCACCGTGGGCATCGACATCCCCAGCAACTTCCTTATGGTGAACTACCGCCGGAAGTATGGCCTGGCCAGCTGGGCGGAGGGCCGCTACCAGGGCCTGGCACACCACGCGGGGGAGTGCGTCAAGTGCGGCATCTGCGAGAGCCGCTGCCCCTATGAACTGCCCATCCGCACCATGCTGGAAAAGGTGGCCGCGGAGTTCGGATACTGAGCATGGGCCGGTGGGACGTGGACTTGGGCGTGCTGCTGACCATCTGGGCCCCCTTCCTGCTGGGGCTGGCCGCCCTCGCCCTGACCGGGCTGGCCGCGTCCTCCCGGCCGCCCGTATGGGTCCGGCTGGCGGCCGGCGCGGCGGGGTGTGCCCTCTTGCTGTGGGCCCTGTGGCACTTTATCTTCCGCCCCATTTTCATGTAAGATCAGCGTTTGTCATACAAAGGAGAAACCAAAGCTATGCTCGACCATATCTATGTCAAAGGCGCCCGGGAGAACAACCTGAAGAACATCGACGTGACCATCCCCCGGGATAAGCTGGTGGTGCTCACCGGACTCTCCGGCAGCGGCAAGTCCTCCCTGGCCTTCGACACGATCTACGCCGAGGGACAGCGGCGGTATGTGGAGTCCCTGTCCTCCTACGCCCGGATGTTCCTGGGCCAGATGGAGAAGCCGGACGTGGACTATATCGACGGCCTCAGCCCCGCCATCTCCATCGACCAGAAGACCACCAGCAAGAACCCCCGCTCCACCGTGGGCACGGTCACCGAGATCTACGACTACCTCCGGCTCCTGTGGGCCCGGGTGGGCACCCCCCACTGCCCCAAGTGCGGCAAGGAGATCCGCCAGC
>DWZK01000071.1 GCA_019117605.1 Candidatus Intestinimonas stercoravium
CACCCGTGAGCAGCTGGCCGTGATGCTCTACCGGTACGCCGGCGGCGCCGCCGCCGGGGCGGACCTGAGCGCCTACCCCGATGCCTCCAGCGTGTCCTCCTGGGCCGTTGAGGCCATGGGCTGGGCCGTGTCCAACGGCATCCTGTCCGGCAACGAGGCCGGCCAGCTGAACCCCGGCGGGGCCGCGACCCGCGCCGAGGTGGCCCAGATGCTGCTCAACTACAGCAAGATCTGAGCCGGAAGACGACCGCACAGCGGAACACGAGAACGAGGGCCCGGCGGCATCAGCCGCCGGGCCCTCGTTTCGTCTGCGCATGGGTCCGGGCATAAAAGATCGGCCTGTCAAAGGGGACCTAAAGGCATCCCTTTGACAGGCCGGGAAAAGAGCTATCTGTCGCTCCCCTGCTCATGCTGGATACAGAGCCTGCCCTCGTTCTCGAACTTGCGCAGCATGCTGAAGCACTTGCTGCAGCTGACGCAGAGGGAGTCCTCCCCCCGCTCCAGCCGTCCGACCAGGTCGGGCTGGCAGAGGAAGGGACGGCTCATAGAGACCAGGTCGATCCCCGCGTCCAGCACCCGCCGGACATCCTCCATGGTCCGGATGCCTCCCACCAGCATCACCGGCAGGCCGCTGCCGGCGCGCAGCTTCGCCGCGCGTTCCAGATAGTAGGTGTGCTTTCCCGCGCGCCCCTGGGGGGTGAAATCGTGTCCGCTGACCTCTATCGCGCAGACCCCCAGCTCGGCGCACGCGCGTCCCATCCACATCAGGGCGTCTTCGTACTCCGTGTCGTCCTGCTCGGCGTTGCTGTTGATCTTGATGCAGACCGGATATCCCGTGCGCACGGCTCCTTTCACTGCGGCGATCACCTCTGCCGGGAAGCGGAAGCGTTTCTCCGGCGTCCCGCCGTAGTCGTCCTCCCTCCGGTTGAAGAAGGGGCTGATGAACTGGCTGAGGAGGTAGCCGTGAGCGCAGTGGATCTGGATGCCGTCGTAGCCCGCTGCCTCCGCCCGGGCGGCGGCGGCGGCGAAGTCCCGGGCCACTCTGGCCATGTCGTCCTCCGTCATGGCCCTGGCCGGCCGGCCGGTATAGGGGGACGTGACCCCAGAGGGGCTGAGGGGATCCTCACAGAGGCTGGCCGCCCCGCCGTGGTTGAGCTGGACGAACACCTTGCCCCCCTCTTCATGGACAGCCTCCACGATCTCCTTGTGGTGGGCGATGCAGCTCTCATCCCAGAGCCCGGCCTGGGTCCGGGACGCCTGCCCGTCCGGGGAGATATAGACCATCTCCGTGATAATCAGGCCCACCCGCTCTCTGGCAAGCGTGCGGTACCGTTCGATCCCCGTCCTCCCCACTACGCCTTCAGAGGCATAGGGGCTCACTGTCGCCGACCGGACGAAGCGGTCTCGCAGGGGAACGCCTGCTAATGTATACGGCTGGAAAGGATCTGTCATCGTTCGTCTCCCTCCTATCTCTTGCTCCAGCGCTCCTGGAGCGCCCGGACCTCTTCCGGACGCAGGCCGTACCGTCCCAGGATCTCCTCACTGTCCTCTCCCACCGCCGGGGCCCGCTTGATGCGCCCGGGGGTCTCGGAGAATTTCGCCGCACAGCCCCGGGCCGTGAAGCGGTCCATAGAGGTGACTCCGCCCGGCGTGGGGACCTCCACCAGATAGCCCTGGTCCCGCACATGGGGGTCGCTCCACACATCTTCCTGGTCGAACACCTTGGCGGAGGGGATGCCCGCCTGGTCCAGCAGGGCCGCCGCCTCGGAGATGTCGTCAAAGCCGGCCAGCCACTCCTCGATGATAGTGATGAGGGCTCCGGCGTTGGCCCGCCGCTGCTGGAGGGTGCAGAACCTGGGGTCATCCTCCAGCTCCGGGCACTCCAGGACCTGGCAGAGGGCCTTCCAGAGCTTGGGGCTGATGACCGCCAGCACGAGGCTCTGTCCCTCTCTCCCCTGGAACAGGCCGTAGGGCGCCAGGGTATTGTGGTGGTTGCCCGAGCGGGTCAGCTTCTGTCCGATGTTGAGATACTCCACCGCCCCGTTGAGATAGATCATGGTCATGAGCAGCGAGACGTCCACATGCTGCCCCTGTCCGGTCCGCTCCGCATGGCGGAGCGCGGCCAGGATGCTGCCGAAGGCGTTGAGCGCCCCCACATAGTCGGACAGTGTGGTCCCGCTCTTCACCGGGGGGCCGTCCGGATCCCCGCAGAGGTCCATGACACCGGACATGGCCTGGGCGATCAGGTCGTAGCCGGGTTTCTGCGAATAGGGCCCCGCCTGGCCGAAGGCTGAGATCGAGCAGTAGACCAGCCTGGGGTTGATGCGGTGCATCGCCTCATAGCCCAGTCCCAGCCGGTCCATGACGCCGGGGCGGGCGCTCTCCACCAGGATGTCGCAGTCCTGGACCATGCCCTTGAGCAGCTCCACGGCCTCCGGATCCTTCAGATCCATGGTCACCGATCTCTTCCCCCGGTCCAGCCAGGCCCCCAGGAGGCTCGTGCCGTCCACCTGGATGCCATAGGTCCGCTCGTCGTTCCCGGTCACGGGCCGCTCGATCTTGATGACCTCCGCCCCGTAATCGGCCAGCATCCCCGTACAACAGGGGCCGGCGGCATTGGCTGTGAAATCCAGCACCCGGATCCCTTCTAACATATCGCGCATGCTATCGCCTTCTTTCCATTGGAGATACGCCCCGGAGGCGGGCGGCCTCCGGGGCGGCAGGATCAGCTGAATACGCCCGTGACGACCAGGGCCAGCGTGATGATGATGACGAACACATTGGGGAACAGTGTAGACTTGGTGTAGATGATCACCGCGTCCTTATAGGGGATCTTGCCGGTACCGGAGGCGTTGACCACGCCGGTGTTGTGGGGCGGATACATGAAGTTGCTCACCGCGGTATACAGCCGGAAGGTGGCCGCGCTGCTCAGGCCCGCCTGCTGGAAATAGCTCACCACCTGCTCGCCGAACGCGGGCATGGAGGAAGAGGAAGAGCCCAGCAGCACAGTGCCGAACATGGACAGGAAGATGGCGGCGAAGAGGGGGTCTGCGTTGTTGAGCTGGTCGCTGATGAAGGTGTAGCCGGGCATGTTCCGGATCACCGTGCCCAGGGCGGCGGCGCCGCAGACGTTGATCAGCGCCACGAAGACGGAGGTGGCGCCCCCGTTGATGGTGGACTTGATCTTCCCCTTCAGACGGCTCCACATGAAGATCACCGCCAGCACACAGCCGATGGTGAGGGCCACCATGGTGGGGATGCCGGAGGCAGCGATCACGATCATGACCACCATGGGGACAGCAGCCTGGAACAGGCGGGGGACATCCCCCTCCTGGCCCTTGTAGGACTCCATCTGCAGCTTCCAGATCTCATCGCCGCCGGGGAAGAAGCCCTCCCCCTTCCGCATATGGGAGGTAACGTCCAGATTGATGAAGATGGCGTCGAAGACGAAGTAGAGGACGGTCATCAGGATGGAGAGCACCGGAAGGGTGCCCACGTTGGACCCGGAGAGGGTGGCAGCCACAGAGGGCACCGAGGACACGGAGCCCAGGAGATAGTAGGCCGCGATACATCCGCCGGAGCCGTAGCAGTAATAGCGCCAGGGGATGTTCAGGTCGTGGAACAGCTCCCGCCCGATGGGGAGGACGGTGAACACCACGATGAAGCCGTGGATGCCCACATAGGTGCAGATGAAGTACATGATGACCAGGAAGTACACGGCGCAGGAGGGCTTGAACTTGGGGCTCGCCTTGTCGATGAGCTTCAAGAGCGCGTAGGCGATGGCCTTGGCGCCTCCCGTGACGTCCATGATCTTGCCGAAGATGCCGCCCAGCGCGAAGATCATGAAGTAGGACTGGGCAGAGCTGGCCAGGCCCACGATCCAATAATCGGTCAGGCCGGTGACGACGTTGACGCCGCCGAAGATCAGGATGACGACGGCGCCGATGGCGGCGGAGACGGCCAGGTTGTTCCCTTTGAAGGAGAGGCCGATGAACACCGCCACGCCGAGGATGATGCCGATAAAGCTGATCAGCGCTGTAAATTCCACAGAGGTTCCTCCTTTTCTCTCAGATCATTTCTCTCCTTGTTCCTGCTCGTCCTGGGCAGGGGGAGCCTTCACCGCGCCGACTCCGGCGGGGAATACGATCTCTCCCTTCTCCTTGAGCATCTTCCCCACCCTGTGGATGGAGATGGGGCCCAGGATGAGGAGCGGATAGAACCAGGTCCAGGAGCGCATCCCGCCGAGCATCTTATAGCCCCGGTCCACGATGGCGGTGAGGCCCAGGGAGCCGATGACCGTAGAGGCACACAGGAAGAATACGATCAGGATGCTGGTACACACCTTCTCATTTTTGACCGCCTTCCCCAGCAGCAGCTTGTACCGGGAGATGCCCCCCAGCAGCAGGGAGCCCGCAGTGGAGATATAGGCGATATACAGTACCACATAGTACACCACGCGGAAGATGGAGCCGGGCGCGCCGGAGAGCTGCTGCAGGACCGTGAGATAAGGCAGGGTCTCGTTGTTGACGCCGGGGAACCAGGCCAGGGCCGCCAGGGTGCACATGACCATGGAGGCAGTGCCGAAGAGGAAGCCCAGCAGACATGCCTTGTTGGTCTCCTTCCGGCTCTCGAACTGCCGGGAGTAGACGATGCCCGTGGCCACGAAGCCGCTCTGTGTCATGCCGTAAGTGATCCCGTCCAGCACGGTGGAGCCCAGGGTCTCCTTTCCCGGTTCGATATAGCTGTTCAGCTCCCCCGCCATGACGGCCTTCAAGTTGTCCCAGCCCATGGTGATGATCACCACGCACATGATGATCAGGAGCACCAGCATGGGGACGGAGATGCCGCCCAGCTTTTTCAGCACGCCCCCGCCGCTCAGGAAGATGAGCAGCATCAGAGCGGTGAAGAGGACCATCCCGATGTAATAATTCAAGCCGAACGCGGACTCCAGCAGAGCGCCCGAGCCGGCGATGCAGGTGCCCGAGACCACCACCACGGAAAAGAGCGTGATCAGGTCCCACACCACGTTCATGACCGAGCCCAATATCCGGTTGGGCCAGTAGATCGTTTTCACCACATCATGGTAGTTCTCCGCCTTGATGAGACGGGCATACTCCATGATGATCCATGCGAAGGCTACCGACGCGATCCAGACCACCACGGCTCCCACCAGACCGATGGGACCGTGGAGCGAGCAGTATTGGACGGCCAAGCGCCCCGTGGCCATGGATGCGCCGCAGGCATGGCCGAACCAGGTGAACGCGCAGGCGGTGGCCAGGGCCGTTTTCCTCTTGCCGCTCAACTCTGTCTCCTCCCCTCATTTTTGACTAGGCGCGGCTCCTCTTTTTACCACTTCGCGATGGACGCCAAGCGGTCCGCCGCTGCCGCCGCGTCGCGGACCAGCTCCTCCACGATCTCTTTGGCCGGTTTGACATCGCTGATGAGGCCGATGTCCTGGCCCACAGAGAACATCCCCTTGCTGGTGTCTCCCGTCCGATAGGCCTCCCGGCCCACCGCGCCGGAGATGATCGGCATGAGGTCCTGGAGGGTCACGCCCGGCTTCTTCTCCATCTCCAGGCACTGGTCCGCCGCCTCGTTGTGGGCCACCCGGATCATGTTGCGGATCGCCTTCTGGCAGAGGATCGTGTCCTTCTCCGTATGGTCGATGATCCACTGCTTGTGGTTCTGGGAGATGCAGCACTCCGTGGCGTTGAGGAAGCGGGTCCCGATGACCACGCCCTCTGCCCCCAGGGCCAGGGCCGCCGCCATGCTCCGCCCGTTGCAGATGCCGCCGCCCACCAGGACGGGGATCGAGCAGAGCTCTACCGCCTTGTTGGCCACCACCATGGTGCCGATCAGGTCTGCGGCGGGGTGGCCTGCGGCCTCGGAGCCCACTATGGTCACGCAGTCCACGCCGCTCTTCTGGGCCCGGAGGGCGTGCCTGGGCATGGGGACCTTATGGACGGACTTCATCCCGTAGCTGTGGATGATGGGCACGAATTCCGCGGGGTCCCTGCCCGAAGTCTCGATCACATCGATGCCCTCTTCCCCGCAGATGGTCAGGTACTGGCGGATCTTGTCCCCCATGTCGATATTGGGGATCATGGAGATGTTCACGGCCAGCGGCTTGGCGGTGTGGGCGCGCATCCAGCGGACCGTCTCCCGGAAATCATCCAGGTCGGGATACATGCTGATGTTGGTGATGCCCAGGCCGCCCGCCTCGGAGATGGCCACCGCCAGCTCCTTGTTGGCCGCGTTCTGGAGCCCGCCGCACATGATGGGGTATTCGATCCCCAGTACTTCTGTCATGCGTGTTTTGAAATGAGCCATATGCCTGCTCCCTCCTTGTGATATAGGAGACGGGCTCCGCGGTCTTTTCCCACTGCCCCGGAGCCCGTCTCTCCCCCGCTGTTTTACCGGGTCACGATCCTCTGCTCATCCACCATGTTCTTGGCGATGATGGTGCGCTGGATCTCGTTGGTGCCCTCGAAGATCTGGAAGATCTTGGCGTCGCGATAGAGTTTCTCGATGGGGTACTCGCGGCTGTAGCCGTAGCCGCCGTGGATCTGCAGCGCCTCACAGGTGAGATAGACCACCATGTCGCCGGCGAAGCACTTGCACATGGAGGCCAGCTTGGCCGTGTCCTTGGCCTCCGCGTCGAAGGCCATAGCGGCCCGCCACACCAGCTGGCGGGCCGCCTCCAGCCGCATGCCCATATCGGCGAGCTTCGCCTGGATGATCTGATGCTTCCAGATCGGCTTGCCCTTCTGGATACGCTCCTGGGCATAGCGCACAGAGTGCTCCAGGGCGGCACGGGCCACGCCCAATGCGCTGGCGCCCGCACAGACACGGCCCTTATCCAGCGTCTGCATGACGATCTTGAAGCCATCGCCTTCCCTGCCGATCAGGGCGGAGGCGGGGATCTCACAGTCCTCCATGATCACATCCGCGGTGGCGGAGGAGCGGATGCCCAATTTATCCTCGTGCTTGCCGATGGACAGGCCGGGGGCCCCCTTCTCCACCATGAACATGGAGAAGCCCTTGGCCCCCGCCTCCTTGTCGGTGACCGCGAAGATCGTGATGATGTCCGCCAGAGGGGCGTTGGTGATGAAGCACTTGCGGCCGTTGAGGATGTACTTGTCCCCCTTCTTCACCGCCGTGGTCTTGTTGCTGGCCACATCGGAGCCGGCGTTGGGCTCGGTGAGGCCCAGGGCCAGCAGGCCGCCGCCGGTGACCACGTCGGCGTATTTCCGCTTCTGCTCCTCCGTGCCCGCGAAGTTGATGGGCTTGAAGCCCAGGCCGCAGGCGCCCACCGCCGAGCTGAAGCCGGCGTCGCCTCGGGAGAGCTCTTCACGGATGAGGGCGGTGGTCAGGAGGTCCACCCCTGCGCCGCCCCACTCCTCCGGGAGATCCAGGCAGGTGAGGCCCATGGTGACCGCCTTCTTGAAGGCCTCCATGGGGAACTCGCTCTTGTGGTCATACTCTGCGGCGATGGGGATGAGCTCCTTCTCCGCGAACTCTCGGGTCATGAGCTGCAGGTCGATCTGGTCAGAGGTGAAATGATAATCCATATAGAACGCTCCCTTCTTCTATCCGATCTTTCAGTTGCCGGTGAACTGCGGCGCCCGCTTCTCCAGGAACGCGTTGACCGCTTCCGCGTGGTCCGCCGTCCTGGAGCAGGCGGGCATGAAGTTCATCTCGAACTCCTGCACCAGCTCCAGATCCGGGTAGTTGGTGAAGTTGATCATCTTCTTCTGATAGGCGATGGCCCGGGTGGGGCTGTTGGCCAGCTGCTCGGCCAGGGCGGCGGTCTCCTCCGCCAGCTTCCCCTCTTCCGCCAGCCGGTTCAGGATCCCGACGCGGAAGGCCTCTTCCCCCTTGAGGGTCTGGGCCAGCATATAGAACTCACTGGCCCGGGCCGTCCCCACGATGCGGGTGAGGTTATAGACGCCGTTGGTGTCCCCGGAGAAGCCCATGCTGGTGAAGCCCGCGCCGATCTTGGTCTTGGGGTCTCCCACCCGGAAGTCGCTGGCAAAGGCCAGGGCGCTGCCCGCGCCGGAGGCCGCGCCGTTGATCATGGCGATGACCGGCTTGTTGCAGCGGCGGATATTGCGGGCGGCGGTGGCGATATACCGTACGCCGGTGTCGGGGAGAGCCTCTCCCGCGTCGATCCGCCGCTTGAATGCCTTGATGTCGCCTCCGGCGCAGAAGTGCTTCCCCGCGCCGGTCAGCACCACCACCCGGACCTCCTCCGCGAAGGAGCAGTACTCGAACACGTCGGCCAGCTCTTTCTCCATGTCCCAGGTCAGGGCGTTGAGGGCCTCCGGGCGGTCCAGCGTCACAGTGGCGATCCCCTTCTCGTCCACAGAGAAGCGGATATTCTCACACTTGCTCGTATACATGGTCGTTCCTCCTTCAAAAAGCCGTTCAGGCCCGTGTCACTGCTTCTTGAACTTGCCGGCCCAGTCCTTCATGCACTGGTCGATCTCTTCCTTGCTCATGTACTGGCCCAGGATCTCATCGTTGTACTCGCCCAGGTCGCAGGGCCGCTTGTACTCCGGCTTGCACTTGCTGAAGCGGAGCCAGGAGCCGCGGGTGGTCACATGGTCACGCTCCTTCACCGAGGGGGGCGTGGGGATGTCGATGAGCAGTCCCACCTCCCGGTAGGCCGGGTCCTCCACCACGTCGGTAGTGGTGCAGATCTTGCAGGTGGCGATGCCCGCCTCCGCCATCTTGGCCACCGCGTCGTCGATCTTGTCGAAAGTCTTGAGCCAGGACTCCAGGATCTCGATGAGCGCAGGCAGGTTGGCGCAGCGGGTGACATTGCTGTCGAACCGGGGATCGTCGGCCAGCTCCGGCTGGCCGATCAGCTTGCACAGAGCGGGCCACATCTTCCCGGTGTAGGCGGCGATGATGCAGCTCTCGCCATTGTTGCCCCGGTAGACACCGTAGGGGGCGATCGTGCCGTGGTGGCCGCCGGAGCGGGTGGGATGGGTGTGGAGGGTGGCCGCCTGGTCCACCAGGGTATTGACGGCGATCAGCCCGTCCAGCAGAGACACGTCGCAGTACTGGCCCTCGCCCGTCCGCTGCCGGTGGAAGAGGGCGGCGGCCACCGAGCAGAAGGCGTTGAGCCCGCCGATGTAGTCGCCGATCACAGTGCCGCTCTTGGTGGGGGGGCCGTTCTTCTCTCCCGTGATGTCCATCAGGCCGGACATGGCCTGGGCGATGAGGTCGAAGCCGGGCACTTTGCTGTGGGGCCCCACCTGTCCGGCCACGGAGACCGAGCAGTAGACGATGTTGGGGTTGATCTTGGCGATGGTGTCGTAGTCCAGATGGAACTTCTTCATCCGTCCGGGGGGATAGCTCTCGATGAAGACGTCCGCGTCCTTGACCATTTTATAGATACACTCCTGGGCGCGGGGGTCGTCCAGGGCGAGGGTCACCGATTTTTTGCTGCGGCTTGCAAACATATAGAAGAGAGACTGCCCCTCCACCTTGGGCGCCACGCCCCGGGAGTCGTCGCCGGCCCCCGGCCGCTCGATCTTGATGACCTCTGCTCCATAGTCGCCCAGCATCTGGGCACAGAGAGGTCCGGCAAGATTGTTGGTGATGTCGATCACTTTGATGCCGTCAAAGATATTCGCCATACGTTCTCCTCCTTCACTGTCGTCTTGGGAAAATATCCACGATGTCCCTGGGTGTTCCCGATCCCGCGATCCTGTCTCTTCGATCCGGCTCCTTCCGTTCCGCTCCCGCGGCTTTTATGCATGGTCATGTGCGAACTGCTGCAGCAAGTTTCGCAAATATAGTACAGCAAGTCCCATGCCATTTGACTTTATGCACTATAGCACTGGTTGATGACAGGCTTTTTTTGTTCACATATCCCCCGTTTCCGCCATATCTTGTCGATATTTCTGGGACGGCGGTCCTCCTCTCCGAGTCGCCGCGGCGGCCATGCGGCAACAGGCGCGGAGCGGCCGTTCCAAAATGGTGTTCCACTTTGGAACGGCCGCTCCGCGCCTGTTTCGAAATGAGATCCGCCCCGTCAGGCGGACGCTATGTGCCCTGGATCCCCAACGCCTTGCATTTCCTCCAGAGCGTCGTCCGTCCGATGCCCAGCCGCCGGGCCATCTCCGTCATGTTCCCTCCATACCGGCCATAGGCCTCCCGTATGATCTGCTCTTCCGCCTCCGCGATGGTGCCTGAGACGATGTACCGCTCGTCCCCCGGCTCCAGAGCCTCTTCCCGCCCGGCCGGTCTCTGTTCCTCCTCTGCCGTCCACTCTGCCTCCGGCAGCTCGGCAAAGAGCTGGCGGAGCACCTCTTCCTGTACCAGATAGCCGGGGTTGAGGGCCAAGAGCCGCTCCAGGAACGCGTCCAGCTGCCGGAAGTTGCCCGGCCAGGCATATGAGGTGAAATAGTGCATGAGCCTGTCCTCGATCCCCAGGAGCCTGCGGCGCGCCGCCCCCTTCCTCCGCAGCAGCGTGCGCACCAGGAAGGGGATGTCCCCGGTCCGCTCCCGGAGGGGCGGCAGCCGGATGTGGAGCACGTCCAGCCGGTAGAACAGGTCCTCCCGGAACGTGCCCTCTCCGATGGCGGCCACCAGATCGTCGTTGGTAGCGCAGATGATCCTGTTCTCCACGGATATGGGCCTCGTCCCGCCCACCCGGCTGATCTGCTTCTCCTGCAGGCTCCGGAGCAGCTTCGCCTGCAGGGAGAGCGGCATCAGGCCGATCTCGTCCAGGAAGAGCGTACCGTGGTCGGAGAGCTCGAAGAGCCCCTCTTTCCCGTTCCGGCGGGCCCCGGTGAACGCCCCCTCTTCGTATCCGAAGAGCTCGCTCTCCAGCAGATCTTTCGGCAGCGCCGCGCAGTTGATGGCGACGAAAGGACCCTCCCGGTAGCTGCTGGCGTTGTGGATGCTCTGGGCCATCATCTCTTTTCCTGTCCCGCTCTCCCCCAGGATCAGGATGTTGCAGTTGGTCTGGGCGTATCGCTTCGCCTTCTCCTTGACGGCGGCCATCACCGCGCTGCTGGAGACGATGTCGTTGAAATGGTATCGGGCCTTATAGCCCTTGTCGGCCAGCTTCTTCTGATAGACCGTGGTCCGCTCCTGGAGCTTGCTGAGGCTGCTGACGCACCACATCTTGGAGATCTGAGAAGTAGCTGGGAAATAGGGCGTGTTGATGATATACCGCTTCCCGTGATGCGCTACGACGTCCTCGTCCTTCGCCTCCGCCAGTGTCCGGATGAAGTAAGACTCGTCCCTCAGCTCCGAGAGGCGTGCGCCCACCGCGTCGGCCGACCGTACCCCCGCGATGTTGGAGAGGGCCTGGTTGAACATGATGATGTTCCCCTGCCGGTCCACCGCCATGAACCCCTCGGAAAAGGCGTTGAGCATCTGCAGCAGTTGTTCGGTCCGGTACGCCTCCCGCCCTTTGTTGTCCACCATATACACTGCCTGGCGGATCGCCGTCTCGACGGCCTCTCTGGAGAAGGGCAGGAGGATCACCTCCTTCCCTGCCCTGCGGCATGGGTCCGTCACTACCGCCACCGATGACACCACACGGTCACACCCTGTCTCCTCCACCGCCCTTACGATGTCGCCGGGCCGGTCCGCACTGAGGAACACGGTCTTCAGGTCGATCCCACAGATCTTCGATATGGCATCCGTGTCATAAGTGGAAGAAGTGGGCAGGAACTGCACCACGACGAACTTCCCGCTCTTGTCCTCCAGCGCAGAGAGCGTCTTGGCCAGGTCAAAACTGCTCAGCTCCAGATCCACCACAGGGAGATCGAAGCTTTTACGCAGGTAGATGGCGGTGGTGGAGCGGGCGACCAGCGCCTGGATATCCGGATGGGCGGACAGCATGGCCCGGACCGTGGGCAGCACCCCGGCAAAATGGCCCGCGCAGAAGACCGGCATGACATTCAGCCGGGCGGAGGCCTGTTCCGCGTCCTGCCGGAAGGTCCCCTGTCCCTCCGGGATGATGATACCGATCTTTTTCATCCTCCACGCTCCCTGCTGCATGAACAGTGATCTCCGGCCCCGTCCCTTTCTCCCCATCGCGGGGCCCTCCCGATCCGCTGTATTGAGGTGGGCCTGTTTAACTCTTTTGAGTTATTTTAACTCAAAAGAGTTAAGCTTTGCAATAGGGATCGGGTAATCTCTTAGCATCAGGAAGAGAGGTGTACCCATGACCATCGGGGAAGCGGTGAAGATACGTATCATGGACTTGTGCCAGCAGCGCAGCTTGAATATCAACCAGCTCAGTCTGATGTGTGGGATCACCCAGTCCACGCTCAACAATATCGTCAACGGGCGGAACCGGAGCACCACCGTATCCACCATCCAGAAGATATGCGACGGACTGGGCATCAACATCCAGGAGTTTTTTGCCTCCGACATCTTCCTCTCCATCGAGCAGGAGGTGCGCTGAAGCCCCTCACGCTGCCCCGCTATCCCTCCAGAAGATCGCTTCTACACGGCAAAAACTGGTGCACATAGAAACCTTGTCTGGGGCAAAGCTATGTCTGGATCCCCGATCCAACAAAATTTGAACAGACGAGGAGATGCACGACTATGTCTAATGCGAATAATTCTAATTCCAACCGTCCTGTTGTGCCCAGCGCCCGCGAGGCCCTCAACAAGTTCAAGATGGAGGCCGCTCAGGAAGTCGGCGTCAACCTGAAGCAGGGCTACAACGGCGACCTCTCCAGCCGTGAGGCCGGCTCCGTGGGCGGTCAGATGGTCAAGAAGATGATCCAGGCCTACGAGAACAACATGCAGTGATCCCCCCAGCTCCGGCCTCAGCTCCCCAGGCGGGAGGGCGGCCGGCTCTTTCCTCCAGTATCTCAGGGATAGCCAAAGCATAGAAAAAGTCCCCCGCGCCGAGGCGCGGGGGACTTTTCATGTTTGGGAAACAGAACGAACGATGCTTACTTCACGCCCATCCAGCCGGAGATGACCATACGCTGGACCTCGGAGGTGCCCTCGTAGATCTCGGTGATCTTGGCGTCGCGCATGTAGCGCTCGAAGGGATACTCGCGGGTGTAGCCGTAGCCACCGATGAGCTGCAGGCAGCGGCGGGTCACGTCGCTGGCGGCCTCGGAGGCATACAGCTTGCCCATAGCGGCCAGATGGCTGTAGGGCTCGTGGTCCTGCTTGGCCTGGGCGGCGCGGTAGATCAGCAGGCGGGCGGCGTCCACCCGGGCCTGCATGTCGGCCAGCTGGAACTGGGTGTTCTGGAACTGGCTGATGCGCTTGCCGAACTGGATGCGCTCCTTGGTGTACTTCACGGTGTCGTCGATGGCGGCCTGAGCGATGCCCAGAGCCTGAGCGCCGATGCCGATACGGCCGCCGTCCAGGGTGGTCATGGCGATCTTGAAGCCCTTGTTCAGCTCGCCCAGCAGGTTCTCCTTGGGCACGATGCAGTCCTCAAAGACCAGCTCGCAGGTGGAGGAGCCGCGGATACCCATCTTCTTCTCGTGAGCGCCCACCTTGAAGCCGGGGAAGTCCTTCTCCACGATGAAGGCGGAGATGCCCTTGGTGCCCAGGCTCTTGTCGGTCATGGCGAAGACCACGAACACATGAGCGAAACCGGCGTTGGTGATGAAGATCTTGGAGCCGTTGAGCACCCAGTGGTCGCCCTTGTCCTCGGCCACGGTCTTCTGCATGGCGGCGTCGGTGCCGGCGCCGGGCTCGGTCAGACCGAAGGCGCCCAGCCACTCGCCGGAGGCCAGCTTGGTCAGGTACTTCTGCTTCTGCTCCTCGGTGCCGTACTCGCTGATGGGCCAGCAGCACAGAGAGGAGTGGGCGGAGACCATGACGGAGGTGGTGGCGCAGTGCTTGGCCAGCTCCTCGCAGACGCCGATGTAGTTGACATAGCTCAGGCCAGCGCCGCCGTACTCCTCAGGATAGGCGACACCCATCATGCCCATGTCGGCCAGCTTGTGCCAGGTCTCCTCGGGGAAACGCTCGTTCTCGTCGATCTCGGCGGCGATGGGGGCGACTTCCTTCAGGCAGAAGTCGTGCAGCATATCCAGAACGTCCTGCTCATCAGCGGTAAAATGGAAATTCATGACAAGATCCCTTCCTTATGTCATTATAAAATTTTATGGATACGGGTCACCCGGCGGACGGGCTGCCGCCCACCGGGGTCTGTGTCGTTTCCTTAGCCGCGGGCCTTCTTGATCTCCTCGGTCAGCACGGGCAGGACTTCGAAGAGGTTGCCCACCACGCCGTAGTCGGCGATGTCAAAGATGGGGGCCTCGGGGTCCTTGTTGATGGCCACGATGCAGTCGGAGCCGCTCATGCCGGCCACGTGCTGGATGGCGCCGGAGATGCCGCAGGCGATGTACAGCTTGGGGCCGACGGTCTTGCCGGTCTGGCCCACCTGATGGGCGTGGGCGATCCAGCCGGCGTCCACAGCGGCGCGGGAAGCGCCCACGACGCCGCCCAGAGCGTCAGCCAGGGCCTTCACGGGCTCGAAGCCCTCGGGACCGCCAACGCCACGGCCGCCGGAGACGATGATGTCGGCGCCCTCCAGGTCCACGTTCTCGCCGTCGGCCTCCTTGATGAGCTCCAGCACCTGGGTGCGGATGTCCTTGGCGTCCACGTGGATGTCTTCCTTCACGATCTCAGCCTTCGCCTCGCCGGCCTCGCTCTTCTTGAACACGCCGGGACGGACGGTGCCGATCTGGGGACGGTGATCGGGGCAGAGGATGGTGGCCATCAGGTTGCCGCCGAAGGCGGGACGGGTCCAAGCCACGTTGCCGCTCTCCTCGTCGATGTCCAGGCCGGTGCAGTCGGCGGTCAGGCCGGTCTTCAGACGGCAGCTGACGCGGGGGCCCAGATCACGGCCGTTGTTGGTGGCGCCGATGAGCATGCTGGTGGGGCCGTACTTCTCCACCAGGGCGCACAGGGCGATGGCATAGGCATCGGTGGTGTAGCTGGCGTACTCGGGGCCGTCCACCACGATCACCTTGTCGGCGCCGTGCTCGGAAGCGGCCTTCACAGCCTCATCCACCTTGCTGCCGATGACCACAGCCACCAGGGCGCCGCCCTGCTTGGCGGCCATATCCTTACCAGGAGTCAGCAGCTCCAGGCCCACGTTCTTCGCGGTGCCGTCCTCATTGGTCTCTACGAATACCCAAAGATCCTTAGTCATAGCTTCCATCGTTATCTCCCCCTCTCTCAGATGACCTTGGCCTCGGTCAGCAGCTCGAAGAGCTTCTTGGCGGAATCCTCAGCGGTCTCTTCCTTGATCTTCACGCCGCCGCTCTTCTTCTGGGGCACGAAGGTCTTCTTCACCTTGGTGGGAGAGCCCTTCAGACCGGCCTGGGCCAGGTCGATGGTGGGCAGGTCCGCGGAGGACAGGGTGGGGATCTCAGCGCGGTTGGCGGCCATCTTGCGCTTGATGGTGGGATAGCGGGGGTCCCAGGCGGGCTTGGTGAAGGTCACCACGGCGGGCATCTTGGCGGCGACCACGGCCACGCCCTCCTCCACTTCCTTCTTCACCTTGATGGTGTCGCCGTCCACCTCGGCCTCCAGACCGTAGGTGATCTGGGGATAGCCCAGGTGCTCGGCGATCTCGGGACCAACCTGGGCGGTGTCGCCGTCGATGGCCTGCTTGCCGCAGAAGATCACGTCAAACTTGCCCTCCAGCTCCTCCACCTTCTTGATGGTCTCGCTGATGATGTAGCTGGTGGCCAGGGTGTCGGAGCCGCCGAAGGCGCGGTCGGACACCAGGTAGGCCTTGTCGGCGGCGATGGCCAGGCACTCCTTCAGAGCGGCCTTCGCCTGCTCGGGGCCCATGGAGAGGACCACGATCTTGGCGCTGGGGTCGGCGTCCTTGATCCGGGCGGCGGCTTCCAGAGCGTACCCGTCGAACGGGTTCACGATGGAGGGCACACCTTCGCGGATCAAGGTGTTCTTTACCGGATCGATCTTGATCTCAGTCGTATCCGGCACCTGCTTGACGCAAACAAGCATGTTCATTGTCTGTTTCCTCCTATTACATACGTTTTCGGACCCACGGCGTGAGCCGGGCTCCTGGCAGTCACAAGCATCCCCATAACAAAACGGGAGCGCTTGTCCATAGCCATTTTCCCGTTTTTCATGATATACCGAGAAGGGTCCATTTGTCAATCAAAATCGCCGATCCGGACGCATAAAATTGCGCCCGATCGGGCTTTTTCCATGAAAGCCTTTCCAGAGAAAATTTCTCTTTACATTTACGATTCATCGTGGTAATATGCTAAAGTAACAAGCGGTCCGGCCGCGCGACACCGACTATGAGGAGGATACATGTCATGAGGAAAAGATACCGTCTGCCCGCCCTGCTGCTCGCCCTGTCCCTGTCCGTCTCCCTTGCCGCCTGCTCCAGCGGTACGCCCAGCGGCTCCACCGCCCCCGCCGAGACCGGGGCCGAGAGCGATCTGGCCTATGTCCAGGACAAGGGCACCCTGGTGGTGGGCATCACCAATTTCGCCCCCATGGATTATAAGGAAGAGGGGAGCGACGAGTGGGTCGGCTTCGACGCCGACATGGCCAGGGCCTTCGCCGAGAGCCTGGGGGTGGAGGTGGAGTTCTCCGAGATCACCTGGGATTATAAGGTGATGGAGCTGGACGCCAAGAGCGTGGACGTGCTGTGGAACGGCATGACCCTCACCGATGAGGTGAAGTCCTCCATGGACACCTCCGTCCCCTACTGCACCAACTACCAGGTCCTGGTCTACCCCAAGGACCGCGCCGCCGACTTCGAGGGGCTCACCTCCCTGGAGGGCCTCACTGTGGCGGTGGAGTCCGGCTCCGCCGGTGAGGACGCCGCAGAGGCCCTGGGCGCCACCACCGTCCCCCTCCAGGCCCAGAGCAACACCCTGATGGAGGTCTCCGCCGGCACCTCCGACGCCGCTGTGATCGACGTGCTCATGGCCGCGGCCACCATCGGCGACGGCACCAGCTACGCCGATCTCGCCTACAGCCTGGACCTCAACGAGATGCAGGGCCTGGAGCCGGAGGAGTACGGCGTGGGCTTCCGCAAGGGCTCCGACCTGGTGGACGTCTTCAACGAGTTCTGGAGCGGCGCGGTGGCCGACGGCACCGTGGAGGAGACCGCCGCCGCTTACGGCCTCCAGGACGCGGTCATCCTGGAGTGATACATCATCGACCCTGAGCGGGCAGGGGGCGGCTGTGCCGCCCTCTGCCCCAAGCATGTGTCCCTGCCGGGGCGCGCCGTGTCTATCCTATCGCTATAGAGAGAGGACGATCCCATGTTCTTCACCTCACAAGAATTCCAGACGGTGGCGGCCGCCCTCAACAGCGGCTTCCTCAAGACCCTGCAGATCTTCTTCATCACCCTGATCGGGGCCCTCCCTTTGGGCCTGGTGATCTCCTTCGGCTCCATGAGCCGCTTCGCCCCCCTGCGCTGGCTCACCCGGATGGTGGTGTGGGCCGTCCGGGGCACTCCTCTGGTGCTCCAGATCATCGCCCTCTACTATGTGCCCGGCATGAAGGACCTCTTCACCTGGCCCAGCGGAGAGACGGGCCGGATGACGGCGGTGTGCGTGGCCTTCGTCATCAACTACGCCTGCTATTTCTCCGAGATCTACCGGGCCGGCATCCAGGGGGTGCCCGTGGGCCAGCAGGAGGCGGGCCTGGTGCTGGGCATGACCCGGCGGCAGATCTTCTTCAAGGTCACCCTGCTCCAGATGGTCAAGCGCATCGTCCCCCCCATGTCCAACGAGATCATCACTCTGGTGAAGGACACCTCCCTGGCCCGGGTCATCGCCCTCCAGGAGGTCATCTGGATGGGCGAGTCCTTCATGAAAGGCAACCAGGGCTATTCGGGGCTGGTGTGGCCCCTCTTCTTCACCGCCGTGTACTACCTGGTCTTCACCGGCGTGGTCACCGTCCTGCTGGACCGGCTGGAGAAGAAGCTGGGATATTTCCGTTGAGGAGGCGGTGCGTATGACTATCCTGGACGTACAGAACATCGAGAAGCACTTCGGCGAGACCAAGGTGCTCCAGGACATCAGCTTCACCCTGGAGGAGGGGCAGGCCCTGGCGATCATCGGCTCCTCCGGGTCGGGCAAGACCACCCTGCTCCGCTGCCTCAACTTCCTGGAGCGGCCGGACCAGGGCAGGATCCTGGTGCGGGGGGAGACCCTTTTCGACGCCGCGGACCCCGCCACCCAGCGGGAGGACCAGGTGCGGCGGAAGCGGCTCCACTTCGGGCTGGTGTTCCAGTCCTTCAACCTCTTCCCCCAGTACACCGCCCTGGAGAACGTGACCCTGGCCAAGGAGCTCCTGGCCCAGGAATCCCCGGACTACAAGGCCGACAAGAAGCGGATCCACGAGGAGATCCGGGCGGAGGGCCGGGCCCTCCTGGCCGAGATGGGGCTCCAGGACCGGATGGACCACTACCCCCACCAGCTCTCCGGCGGCCAGCAGCAGCGGGTGGCCATCGCCCGGGCCCTGGCCCTGAAGCCGGACATCCTCTGCTTCGACGAGCCCACCTCCGCCCTGGACCCCGAGCTCACCGGGGAGGTCCTGCGGGTGATCCGGGGCCTGGCGGAGCAGCACACCACCATGGTCATCGTCACCCACGAGATGGCCTTCGCCCGGGACGTGGCCGACCAGGTCGTCTTCATGGACGGCGGGACCATCGTGGAGCAGGGCTCCCCGGACCAGGTGATCTCCCACCCCCGGGAGGAGCGGACCCGGCAGTTCCTCTCCCGGTACTTCCAGGGCTGACCCGCACGAAAAAGAGAGCGCTGTTCTTTCCACAGGCTGTGGAGAGAACAGCGCTTTTCCATCTCTTACTCCCAGGTCTTCCACACGTCGGGGCAGTAGCCCACGGTGGCCTGCCGGCCGTTGCGGACGATGGGGGTCCGCAGCAGACCGGGGTCCTCCAGCAGCTTCTCCAGCTTGTCCTGGTCATAGGCCAGGTAGGACACCAGGGCGGCGTCCGGGTGCCTGGGATCCACCAGGGCCTCCAGGCCCACGGCGTTCTTCACGCTCTGGAGCTCGCCCCGGCTGATGCCGTACTTCTTCAGGTCCACCAGCTGGTAGCGGATCCGCCGCTCCTTGAAATACCGCTCCGCCTTCTTGGTGTCGAAGCACTTGGACTTGCCGAAGATCTGGATGTTCATCTCTGCTCCTCCCTCTCTGTCTTCATCCTCATATAACATCATAGGGGCTCCGCCCCTCTTTTGCAAGCCCTGCGTCATTCGGGACATACTAGGGTGCATGAGTACAGAGAGAGGATGATGCTCCGTGAAAGCGATCGTTCTGGCCGGCGGGGAGGGCGCCCGGATGCGCCCCCTCACCCCCGGCCTGCCCAAGGCGCTGCTCCCCCTGCTGGGCGAGCCGGTCCTGGTCCGCGCCATCGCCCGCCTGCGGGAGCAGGGCTTCACCCGGCTGGCCGTCACCATGCCCCCCTCCCTGGCCTCCGCCCGCCGCCTGCTGGGGGACGGCCGGGAGCTGGGGGTGTCCCTCGCCTGGATCCCCGAGCCCGAGCCCCTGGGCACCGCCGGGGCGATCCGGGCCTGCCTGGACTGGCTGGGCGAGGAGGACTTCCTGGCGGTGGAGTGCGGCCCTCTGGCCCTGGACCTCCAGGCGGCGGCGGGCTTCCACCGGGCGGGGCGGGCAGAGGCCACCCTGGTGCTCTCCCGCCTCCCCGCCGGGCCCGGCCGGCCCGCCGTCCTCATCGATGACGGCGGCCGGGTGGAGGCCCTGATCCCCGAGTCCCGCGGGTCCGCCTGCGCCTCCTATGGCGGGGCCTGCATCCTCACCCGCCGGGCGGTGGAGCGCCTCCCTCCGCTCCGCCCCGCCGGGCTGCTCCGGGACCTGTTCCCCCGCCTGCTCGCCCAGGGGGCGCTCCTGCGGGGCTATGTGTCCGAGGGCTGTTCCCCCTCTCTGGCGGGCCCGGAGGACTATCTCCGCTGTCTGGCCGGGGCCCTGGAGGGCCGCCTCCCCCTGGACCGGGGCCTCCCCAAGCGGGGCCCCGGGATATGGGCCGCCCAGGAGCTGCCCCCCGGGGTCACCGCCATCCCCCCCTGCTGGGTGGGGCCGGGGGTGGCACTGGAGCCGGGGAGCCTGATCGGCCCCCACGCCGTGCTGGAGCGGGGGGCTTCGGTGGGGCCCAGGAGCCTGGTCCAGCGCAGCGTCCTGCTGGAGGACGCCCGGGTAGGGGCCCGCTGCACCCTTTACGGGGCGGTGCTGGCCCCGGGCGCCAGCGCGGAAGACGGCAGCGTCCTCAACGAGGGGACGCTGCTGGGAGCGGGGGCCACCGCCGGCGGGGAGAGCGTCCTGCTGGAGGGGGTGCGGGTCTGGCCCGGGCAGCGGGTCCCTCCCGGGGCCCGTCAGGCGGTCTCTCTGGTCCACGGGCCGGGCCGGGCGGTGCGCTTCGGCGAGGACGGCGTCATCCGGGGAGGCGAGTCCTTCTCCCCCCAGCTCCTCCTGACGCTGGGCGGGGTCCTGGGGGCGGAAGGCGCTCTGGGCCTGGGCCACGGCGGCGGGCCCTGGGCCCAGGCCCTGGCCCGCTGCGCCGGGGCGGGGGCCGCGGCGGCGGGGGCAGAGGTGGTCCTCCACGACGGGGGCTGCCCCTCCGCCGGGGCATGGGCGGCGGAGCGCTATGCCCTGCCCGTCTCCCTCTTCCTCTCCCAGGAGGGGGACCGGGTGTCCCTCCACTTCTTCGACCGGCAGGGCCTCCCTCTGTCCCGGCCCCGGCAGCGGCGGCTGGAGGAGGCCCTCCTCCGGGGGGAGGTCCGGCGCGTCTCCCCCGGCAGGGCGGGGCGCTGGGAGCCGGTGGCCGGCCTCCCCGCCGCCTATGCCGCCGACGCCGCCCGCCGGGCCTGGAGCGGAGGAGGCTCTTTCACTCCGGTGGCGGTGTCCGTCCCCGGGCACGCCCCCGCCTGCCGGATCCTGGCCGCGGCCCTGGAGGCCTTGGGCTGTGTGGTGCTGCGGAGGCAGGCGGACGGGGTCCCCGGCTTCTCCCCGGAGCGGGGCGGCCTGTCCCTGTCCGCCTGGGACGAAACAGGGGCTCCCCTTCCGCCCCACCAGCTCCTGGCGGTGGTGAGCCTCATCGAGTGGGAGAACGGCGGGGGCCGGGCGGCGCTGCCCCCCGGCGGCCCCGACTTCCTCCGCTCCCTGGCCAGGAGCCGGGACGCGGCCCTGCTCTGCCCCGGCGAGGAGGGCTGGGAGGACCTCTACGCCGCCCTCCCCTGGTATCGGGACGGGATCTTCGCCGCCGCCCGGATCTGCGCCCGGCTGGGCCGGACCGGGGAGCGGCTGTCCACTCTGGCCGGGCGCGTGCCCCGGTTCGTGGTGCTCCGGCGGGAGGTCCCCCTTCCCGGCGGGGACGCCCTGGAGCGCCTCTCCGGCGTGCTGGGGCAGCCCGCCGGGGGGACCTTGCGCCTGGAAGAGGCGGGCGGGGTGGTCCGCCTCACCCCCCTCTTCCGCCGCGCCGCGCTCCGGGTGGCGGTGGAGGCCGCCGACCTGGAGACGGCGGAGGGCCTGTGGGCCGCCTGTGAGGCCCGGCTCCGGGCCCTGGACCGGGAGGGGACCCAGACATGAGGAAGGGCGGGGCCCATGGCCCCGCCCTTCCTCATCGAGCCTCCCCTTCTTCCGCCTCCCGGAGGGGGAGGAGCACCGTCCTGCCCTTCCAGCGGAGCAGCTCCATCCGGATGCCGAACACGTCCTCCACCGCCTGGGGCGTGAGGGTCCGCTCCGGCTCCCCCGCCCCGTACAGCGCCCCGCCCCGCAGGAGGGCCAGCGTGTCGGCGTGCTCGACGGCCATGCTCAGGTCGTGGATCACCGCCACCACCGTGAGGCCCCGCTCCCCGGCGACGCGGCGGAGCAGGTCCATGATCTCGTACTGGTAGCGCAGGTCCAGGCTGCTGATGGGCTCATCCAGCAGCAGGACCTCCGGGTCCTGCGCCAGGGCCCGGGCGATCAGCACCCGCTGCCGCTCGCCGCCGCTGAGCTGGTGGAGGGGGCGGAAGGCCAGCTCCGTCAGCCCCAGCTCCTCCAGGAGGGCGGAGGTCCGGTCCACGTCTCCGGGGGAGGCCCGGCGGCCCATATGGGGCAGCCTGCCGGAGAGGACCGTCTCGAACACGTCCAGCCCCGCCCGCACCTGGGTGTTCTGGGGCACATAGCCGTAGATCCGTGCCCGCTCCCGGATGGACAGCCGTCCGGTGTCCCGCCCCTGCCAGCACACCCGCCCGGCCTGGGGGCGCAGCAGGGCGTTGATGCACTTGAGGAGGGTGGTCTTGCCCGCCCCGTTGGCCCCCAGCAGGGCGCAGAAGCTCCCCGCCTCCACCCGGAGGCTGATGTCCCGCAGGACGGGACGGCCCCGGTAGCCGAAGGAGAGCCCGTCGATCTCCAGGCCGTTCATGTCCGCCCCCACCTCTCTCTCAAGATCAGATACAGGAACAGCGGCACGCCCACATAGGACACCACGATCCCCACCGGGAGGGTGGTGGGGGAGAAGGCCACCCTCCCCACCGTGTCCGCCGCCAGCACCAGGATCGAGCCGCACAGTGCGGAGAAGGGCAGCAGGATGCGGTGGTCCCCGCCGATGAGCATCCGCGCGATATGGGGGGCCACCAGCCCCACGAAGCCGATGATGCCGGTGAAGCTGACCACCGACGCGGTGAGCAGCGCCACCCCGATCCCCAGGGCCAGACGGGTATCCCGCACATTTACCCCCAGAGCGGAGGCGCTCTCGTCCCCGTTGGAGGCCATCAGGTTCATGGCCCAGGCCTTGGAGGCGAAGAGGGGGTAGACCAGGGCCAGGAACACGGCCATCACGCCGATGTCCCCCCAGCTCGCCGCCGTCAGGCTGCCGAAGGTCCAGTGGACGATGGCCGGGAGCTGCTGCTCGTTGGCGATGTACTGCATGCTGGAGTTGACCGCGTTGAAGAGGTAGTTGAGGGCGATGCCGGTCAGCACCAGGGTCTCCGGCCCCAGGCCCCGCAGGGAGGAGATGCCGTAGACCAGGGCCGCGCACAGCAGGGCCATGGCGAAGGCCGCCAGGACGGTGGCGGTCTCCTGGAGATAGACGGGGAACCCGCCGAACAGGATCACCAGGGCGGCCCCCAGGGCGGCGGCGTTGGACAGGCCGGTAGTGAAGGGGCTGGCCATGGAGTTCCCCGTGATGGCCTGCATCACCGTGCCCGAGACCCCCAGGCCCGCCCCCGCCACCACCGCCATGGCCACCCTGGGCAGCCGCAGCATCAAGAGCACGTTCCGCTCGGTCTGATCCAGGGGCTGGGCGGAGAGGAGGTCCCCCAGGGGGGGCAGCCAGGTGGCCAGCAGGCGGCCGGGCGTCAGGTCTGCCACCCCCATGCAGCAGGCGGCCAGAGCCGTGCACACCAGCGCCAGGACCGCCCCCAGCAGGTACAGCCCCCTGCGCCGGCGGCGGGCGTGGTAGGTCCGGCTCAGCGTCCCTCCATCCCGGTCCGGCGGGGCTTCGGGGCGGCTCCGGCGGAGGATCGGGTCACGCGGCCGCATCCTGGGCCGGGACATGGTAGTAGTGCTGAGCGTTGGGCTCGAAGCCCTGGTAGGCCATCCACTGGGTGAAGAGGGCGTCGGGGTCCAGCTCGGTCATCAGGTCGGGGTAGAGCCACTTGGCCATATAGGCCGCGCCGATCATCTTGCCCAGGCCGCCGCTCATGAAGGCGGTGTTCAGATAGAAGTTGCCCTCCTTCACGGCGGTCAGGTCTTGCCAGCCCTCCCGCTGGAGCATCTCCTCCGCCTTGGCGGCGAACTCCTCCTGGGGCGGGGCGGTGAACACGCCGCTGTTGCCCACCACCTCACCGGCGTAGATCTTCACGATCAGATCCGGGTCGGCCAGGAGGATCTGCTCCGGGTCGATGTCCTTGCCGGCCAGGGAGGCGTCGCCGAAGATGTTCTCGCCCCCGGCCATCAGGATCATGTTGTGCCAGCCGTCGTTGGAGGTGCCGGGGATACAGGTGGAGTAGTCGTCCCCATACTCCCAGTAGACGGTCTTCCGCTCCTCCACCTGCTGGAGCTGCTGGGTGATGTAGTCCACGGGCTCCTGATAGAAGGACACCAGCTCCTCCGCCTGCTCCTCCTTGCCGAAGAGCGCTCCGCACAGGCGGATCTGCTTGGGCACGTCGGCGTTGTCCCATCCGGTGATCACCACCACCTGGATGCCGAAGGGCTCCAGCTTCTCGATGGACTCCTCCACCTGCCCGTTCCGGGGCACGATCAGCACCTGGGGGTCCAGGGCCACGATCTTCTCATAGTCGTACTCGTCCTTGCCGAAGGTCTCCTCCTCTCCGAACTGGGGCCAGTAGACGCTGTCCTGGGAGGTGTAGATGTCCACGCCTACCACGCAGTCCCCGGCGCCCACGGCCCGGATGAGCTCATTGTTGTAGCGGTTGGCCACACAGACCCGGGTGATGGGCAGCTCCAGCTCCAGCTCCCGGCCCAGGTCGTCCACGAAGGTGGTCGTCTGCCCCGCCGTCTCCTGTACCTCCTGCGCGGGGGTGGTCTCCGGGGCGGCGGAGCCGGCGCTCCCGCCGCTCTGGCTGCACCCGGTCCCCAGCAGCATCAGCGCCGCCAGCAGGCCGGCGGCCGTCCGCTTCCAGCATCTCATCACATGTCTTTTCATAGGGGCTTCCTTCCTTTCCTCTCCCCGTAGGGAAAAATAAAGATCCTGCCCTGAATCACATACAGAGCAAGATCCTGGAAAATCAGGCGATCTCCCCTGACCCGGAAGATCTTCCCCGTATCCCGCGCCGGCAGGTCTCCTGACTTCGGACTCATCCTTCCGGCCGCCTTCCCGTTCGCACAGTGGCATATGGCCGGTCGTCGTCCTTACAGTAGTGGTAGCTGTGGGGGCTTCTCACCCCGCTTCCCTTTTCAGAGCGTTCCCGCTCCACCAGACGCAGTTCAGTTATTCAGTTCAGCGTCTCCACTATAGCACAGCGCAAGGGGATATGCAAGCGCTTTTTCCAATTCGTCCCGTCTGTCCCGGGAGGACCTTGTGAAAAGTCCCCATAAAAGTTCCTGTATACTTTTCCCCCATCCTGTGGTATACTAAGGTAACATTTGTTATGGCTTTCTGTGCTCCGGCACTGAAATATAAGACGACTGGATATGGCGTTGGCATCTTGGGTGGAGAGCGCCCTCCCCTTCTCCCGGCGAGGCAGGGCCGGTGAGAGCGGGCGGGCCGTCCCCCCTTGTTTTGTTGCGCTCCGGCGTCCTACATACCTTCCGAATCACGGACAAAAAAGGAGTGTAAGCATACTTTTATGGCAGAAAAATTGAAGATAATCTCCCTGGGCGGCCTCAACGAGATCGGCAAGAACCTCACCGTCTACGAGTACGGCGGGGATATCATCGTGGTGGATGTGGGCATGGGCTTCCCGGATGACGACATGTACGGCATCGACGTGGTCATCCCGGACTTCACCTATCTCATCAAGAACCAGGACAAGATCCGGGGCATCTTCCTCACCCACGGCCACGAGGACCACATCGGCTCCATCCCCTACCTGCTCCGGAGCATCAACGCCCCCATCTACGCCACCCGCATGACCGCCGGCCTGGTCAAGCTGAAGCTGGAGGAGCACCGTCTCCTGGACAAGACCAAGCTCATCACCTGCGAGCCCGGCGAGGTGGTGAAGGCGGGGAAGTTCAGCGTGGAGTTCATCCATGTGAACCACTCCATCGCCGACGCGGTGGCCTTCGCGATCAAGACCCCCATCGGCACCGTGGTGCACACCGGCGACTTCAAGATCGACTCCACCCCCATCCAGGGCGGCATGATCGATCTGGCCCGGCTGGGCGAGCTGGGCAAGAAGGGCGTGCTGGCCCTGCTGTGCGACTCCACCAACGTGGAGCGGCCCGGCTACACCAAGAGCGAGCGCTGCGTGGGCGCCTCCTTCGATGCCCTCTTCCGGGGCTGTGACCAGCGGATCATCGTCACCACCTTCGCCTCCAACGTGGACCGCATCCAGCAGGTCATCAGCGTGGCCGCCAAGTACGGCCGCAAGGTGGCGGTCACCGGCCGGAGCATGGAGAACGCCCTGCGGGTGTCCACCGAGCTGGGGTATATGAGCATCCCCGACGGGGTGCTGGTGGATGTCAACCACATCAAGGGCCTGCCCAAGGACAAGGTGTGCATCATCACCACCGGCAGCCAGGGGGAGACCATGTCCGCCCTGACCCGGATCGCCTTCTCCACCCACCGGCAGGTGGACATCCAGCCCGGCGACCGGGTGATCCTCTCCGCCTCCGCCATCCCCGGCAACGAGAACTCCATCGACAACGTGATCAACGAGCTCTACCGCAAGGGGGCCGAGGTGGTCAACGAGCGGGCTGGGGAGCTCCATGTGTCCGGCCACGCCTGCGCCGACGAGCTGCGGATCATCCACGCCCTGGTGAAGCCCAAGTTCTTCATCCCCGTCCACGGGGAGCAGCGGCACCTGAAGATCCACGCCAAGCTGGCCCAGGATATGGGCATGGACCCCCGGAACATCGTGATCAGCGATATCGGCAAGGTGATCGAGGTCACCCACAACTCCATCAAGCTCAACGGCACCGTCCCTGCGGGCAAGGTGTTCGTGGACGGCTACGGCGTGGGCGATGTGGGCAGCGTGGTGCTCCGGGACCGGAAGCACCTGGCTGAGGACGGCATGATCGTGGTGGTCACCTCCATGTCCGGCGAGAACGGCGCGGTGGTCTCCGGCCCCGACATCATCACCCGCGGCTTCGTCTACGTCAAGGAGTCCGAGGAGCTCATGGAGGAGCTCCGCCGGGTGGCCGTGGAGGCCCTGGCCCGCTGCGAGCGCACCCACACCACCGACTGGGCCTCCATCAAGGCCGAGATCAAGAACGACCTGTCCGGCTTCCTCTATAAAAAGACCAAGCGCAACCCTATGATCCTGCCTGTCATCATGGAGGTCTGAGCCCATATCTCTTCCGCCCCGCGCCTTTCCGGCGCGGGGCTTTTTGCTCTGCCCCGGGCGCTTTTCCAAAAATTTTTTCAGCCTCTGCGATAAAGCGCTCTCCTCCCCCGTTATACGGACAGAAAGGGCAAGGGCGAAACTTTTTTGAAAAAATTTTTCGGTGCCCGCGATAAAGCGCCCCTCTCCCCCGTTATACAGGCAGGAAGGTCGGGAACGAAAGTTTTCCAAAAAAATTTTTCGCGCAGCGCGATAAAAAGGCGCCCTTCTCCGTTAAGCCTACAGAATGCAAGGACCCCCCCGCAGGAGCGGGATCCCCCGGGACCAGAAATAAACTATCGATCTTAAGGAGGACACTGAAATGAAGAACAGCAAGAGATGGAAAGACATGCTCATCGGCGGCGCCATCGCCGCTACCGCCCTGACTCTGGCGGTCCCCGCCCTGGCCGCCACTGGCAGCCGCACCGTCCGGGTGGACTATTCGGACATCAAGCTGGTGGTCAACGGCAAGACCGTCACCCCCCGGGACGGGAACGGCGACGTGGTGGAGCCCTTCACCATCGACGGCACCACCTATCTGCCCGTCCGGGCCGTGGGCAATGCCCTGGACATGGACGTGGCGTGGGACGGCTCCACCAACACCGTCACCCTCACCGACCGGACCGGCAGCAGCTCCGGCGGCTCCCAGAGCGGCAGCTCCGATGTCATCAGCTCCTCCCGCGCCAGAGAGATCGCCCTGGATGACGCCGGCGTGAAGGAGTCCGACGCCCGCTTCGTCCGGGTGGACCTGGACTGGGAGGACGGCCGCCTCCAGTACGAGGTGGAGTTCTACAGCGGCAATAAGGAGTATGACTACGATATCAATGCCGTCACCGGCGACATCCTCGACCGGGACTATGACATCGAGGGCTATACCATCCCCACCGACGGCTCCGCCGACTACATCGGCAAGGAGAAGGCCAAGGAGATCGCCCTGGACGACGCCGGCGTGAGGGAGTCTGAGGTCCGCTTCGTCCGCGTCGAGCTGGACTGGGATGACGGCCGGCCCGAATATGAGGTGGAGTTCTACAGCGACACCACGGAGTACGACTACGACATCGACGCCGTCACCGGCGACATCCGCAGCGTGGACCACGATGCCGAGTACTACACACCCTCCAGCCGCCCCTCCTCCGGCGATCTGATCGGCGAAGAGGATGCCAAGGACATCGTTCGGGACCGGGCCGGCAGCAGCAGCGGCACCTTCACCGAGTTCAAGCTGGACCGTGATGACGGCCGCGTGACCTACGAGGGCGAATATCGAGTGGACTGGACCGAGTACGAGTTCGAGATGGATGCCTACACCGGCTCCATCCTGGAGTGGGAAGCGGACTGAGCCCGTCTGAAGGACCGACAGGTCATAAGAGCCGCGCCCCGGGAGCGTATGCTCCGGGGCGCGGCTCTTCTGTGCCCTTGCGGGCGCCGGAGCACCCAAAAACTCTTTGGAACATCTTGCATTCCCCGGGACCAGTGGCTATAATGGAGCCGTTGGTCCGCCGGGGCCTGTCTGCGCGGCATGCCTGCAGCCCCCAGAGGGGGCTGCAGGCACGCCGGAGGACCTATCGTGGATATGCGCTGTATCTTTTGGATGAGAACGGCAGCAGGAGGGCTTTTTTATGATCTTGGTCTTGGACGTTGGGAACACCAATATCGTGGTAGGCGGTTTCGAGGACGGCGTCCTCCGCTTCCACCTGCGGCTCAAGAGCGACCGCAAGGGCACCGCCGACGAGTACACGCTCAAGCTCAGGGGCCTGCTCGAGGGCCGGGGCGTGGATCTGGGGCGCGTGGAGGGGGGCATCCTCTCCACTGTAGTGCCTGAGCTCCGCTATGTGCTCTGTCAGGCTATGGAGCTCCTCACCGGGAGGCGTTTCCTGGTGGTGGACAGCCGTCTGGATACCGGCCTCACCTTCCGTATGGACGCGCCGGACCGGGTGGGCAGCGATCTGGTGGTGGGGGCGGCGGCGGCCCTGTCCCTGTATGCGCCCCCGCTGGTCATCTTCGACATGGGCACCGCCACCACCATGTCTGTGCTGGACCGGGAGGGCACCTACATCGGCGGCGCCATCATCCCCGGCCTCCGCCTGTCCATGGACGCCCTGTCCGCCCAAGCGGCCCAGCTCCCCTTCATCGACCTGCGGGAGCCCCCTGCCCGCCTCATCGGCACCAACACAGTGGACTGTATGCGCTCGGGGGCCATCCTGGGCTGTGCCGCCATGCTGGACGGCCTGGCCGGCCGGGTAGAGGAGGAGCTGGGAGAGCCGGTCACCGTGGTGGCTACCGGCGGCCTCATGAGCACGGTGCTCCCCTACTGCCGCCGCACCGTCCACTATGAGGAGGACCTGCTCCTCACCGGCCTTCTTCGGCTCTACCAGCGCAATGCCGGCTGGATCCCCAGGGAGCTTGGATCCCTGTAAGGAGCTACAGTGTATCCGTGCGCGAAGGGGCTTGGATGTGAAGGACGATATCGAGGCGCTGCGCGGACACGCTTGCGGACTGAGACATATTTTCCCGAGGTGCGGGTCCCCGGAGGACGGAGATAGATCTTCTTTTGCCGACGGCTTCCGCCCATACAGGAGAGGCTCCGCTCCTCGCACAGCAGCCCGCTTTTCGACCGTCTAAAAAAGGGAACGGCCTGTGCCGTTCCCTTTTTTCGTCTCTCCCGATGGGGTCAGAACTTGTTCTCCGTACGGTAGCGCTCCTGAGGCACATAGGTGCAGTGGAGGAGCTCGTGGGCCTTGTGGCCGCCGGGCTCGCCCAGATAATCCTTGTACACGGTCTGGAGCACCGGGTTCTCATGGCTCTTGCGGATGGGCATGCCCTCGTCCTGCTTGTAGAGGGCGGCGGCCCGCAGGGCGGGGATGTCGGTGAAGGAGCGGACGTCCGCCGGGTGGAGGGGCTGTCCGCCGCCGTTGATGCAGCCGCCGGGGCAGGCCATGAACTCGATGAAGTCATAGTGCAGGCTGCCGTCCTGGATGCCGTCCAGGACCTTGCGGGCGTTGTGGAGGCCGGAGGCGGCGCACACCCGGACGGTGCGGCCGGGGAGCTCGTACTCCGCCTCCTTGATGCCCTCCATGCCACGGACCTCGTGGAACTCCAGCCGGTCCATCTCTCCGCCGGTGACCTTCTCCACCACGGTGCGCAGGGCGGCCTCCATGACGCCGCCGGAGGCGCCGAAGATCACCGCCGCGCCGGTGGACAGGCCCAGCATGGGGTCGAACTGCCCCTCGGGCAGGTGGTCGAAGAGGATGCCCGCCCGCTGGATCATCCTGGCCAGCTCCCGGGTGGTGATGGAGATGTCCACGGGCATACAGCCGTTGGCCATCCGCTGCTCCTCCCGCTGGACCTCATATTTTTTGGCGGTGCAGGGCATCACCGAGACCACCACGATATCCTTGGGGTCGATGCCCGTCTTTTCGGCGTAATAGCTCTTCACCAGGGAGCCGAACATCTGCTGGGGGGACTTGCAGGTGGAGAGGTTGGGGATGCGGTCGGGGTAGTGCTGCTCACAGTACCGGATCCATCCGGGGGAGCAGGAGGTGATCATGGGCAGGGCCCCGCCGTTCTGGAGCCGGTCCAGGAACTCGGTCCCCTCCTCCATGATGGTGAAATCGGCGGCGTTGTCCACGTCGAACACCTTGTCGAAGCCCAGGCGGCGGAGGGCGGTGACCATCTTCCCCTCCACGTTGGTGCCGATGGGCATGCCGAAGCACTCGCCCAGCGTGACCCGGACGGAGGGGGCGGGGCCTACCACCACATGCTTGGAGGGGTCGCTGAGGGCGGCCCACACCTTGCCGGTGTCGTCCTTCTCAGAGAGGGCGCCGGTGGGGCAGGCCACGATGCACTGGCCGCAGGAGACGCAGTCCACCTCGGCCAGGTCCCGGTCGAAGGCGCAGCCGATGTGGGTGGCGAAGCCCCGGTCGTTGCAGCCGATGACCCCCACTTCCTGGGTCTTGCGGCACACGGCCACGCAGCGGCGGCAGAGGACGCACTTGGAGTTGTCCCGGACCAGGTGGGGGGCGGAGTCCTCGATGCGGGGGAGGAGCTCGTCGTTGGCGTAGCGCACCGCGTCGATGCCCAGCTCGGCGGCCAGCTCCCGGAGCTCGCAGTGGGCGTTCCGGGCGCAGGTGAGGCAGTCCATCCGGTGGTTGGAGAGGATCAGCTCCAGGGTGAGCTGCCGGGAGTGGCGCACCTTCTCGGTGTTGGTGTGCACCTCCATCCCCTCGCTCACAGGGTAGACGCAGGAGGCCACCAGGCTCTTGGCCCCCTTCACCTCCACCACACAGATGCGGCAGGCGCCGATCTCGTTGATGCCCTTGAGATAGCACAGAGAGGGGATCTTGATGCCGGCGTTCCGGGCCGCCTCCAGGACGGTGGTCCCCTCGGGCACGGTGACCGGGATATCGTTGATCTTCAGACTGACCATTTTCTTGTCCATGTTTTCTCCCCTCCTCAATGCTTGGAAATGGCGCCGAAGCGGCAGGCGTCCATACAGGCCCCGCACTTGACGCACTTGGTGGGGTCGATGACGTGGGGCGCCCGCACCACGCCGGAGATGGCCCCGGCCGGGCAGTTCTTGGCGCAGAGGGTGCAGCCCTTGCACTTGCCCGGGTCGATGACGAAGTGGAGCAGGGATTTGCATACCCCGGCGGGGCAGCGCTTCTCCACCACATGGGCGATGTACTCATCCCGGAAGTGCTTCAAGGTGGAGAGCACCGGGTTGGGCGCGGTCTGGCCCAGGCCGCACAGGGCGCTGGACTTGATATGCTCGCACAGCTCCTCGATGGTGGTCAGGTCCTCCATGGTGCCGTTGCCCTCGGTGATCTTGCACAGCAGGTCGTAGAGCCGCTTGGTGCCGATCCGGCAGGGGGAGCACTTGCCGCAGGACTCGTCGATGATGAACTCCAGGAAGAACTTGGCGATGTCCACCATACAGTTGTCCTCATCCATGACGATGAGGCCGCCGGAGCCCATCATGGAGCCGATGGCGCCCAGGGAGTCATAGTCCATGGGTGTGTCGATCAGGCTGGCGGGGATGCAGCCGCCGGAGGGACCGCCGGTCTGGGCGGCCTTGAACTTCTTGCCCCCCGGGCAGCCGCCGCCGATGTCCTCGATGACGGTGCGCAGCGGGGTGCCCATGGGGATCTCCACCAGGCCGGTGTTGGCGATCTTGCCGCCCAGGGCGAAGACCTTGGTGCCGGTGGAGCCCTTGGTGCCGATGGCGGCGAACTTGTCCGCCCCGTTGTTCAGGATCCAGGTGATGTTGGCGTAGGTCTCCACGTTGTTGAGGAGGGTGGGCCGCTGGAAGAGGCCCTTGTTGGCGGGGAAGGGGGGGCGGGGATGGGGCTCGCCCCGGTGGCCCTCGATGGAGGTCATGAGGGCGGTCTCCTCGCCGCAGACGAAGGCGCCGGCCCCCAGCCGGAGCTCCAGGTCGAAGTCGAAGCCGGTATCGAAGATGTTCTTGCCCAGCAGGCCGTATGCCTTGGCCTGGTCGATGGCCACCTGGAGCCGGTGGACGGCGATGGGGTACTCCGCCCGGACGTAGATATAGCCCTGGTGGGCGCCGATGCAGTAGCCGGCGATGGTCATGGCCTCGATGACGCTGTGGGGGTCGCCCTCCAGCACCGAGCGGTCCATGAACGCGCCGGGGTCGCCCTCATCGGCGTTGCAGCAGACGAACTTCACCCCGTCGGGGCTCACCGCATCATGGGTCATCTGCCACTTCCGGCCGGTGGGGAAGCCGGCGCCGCCCCGGCCCCGGAGGCCGGAGGCCAGGATCTGGTCGATGACCTGCTGGGGGGTCTGCTCCGTGAGGGCCCGGCCCAGGGCCTCGTACCCGCCAGCGCCGATGTACTCATCGATATTCTCCGGATCGATGACGCCGCAGTTGCGCAGGGCGATGCGGAACTGCTTCTTATAGAACTGTGTCTCGGACAGGCTGGTGACCCGCTCGGCGTTCTCCCCCTCCTTGTGGAGGAGCCGCTCCACGATGCGCCCCTTGACGATGTGCTCCGAGACGATCTCGGGCACATCCGCCGGGGTGACGTGGGTGTAGAAGGCCCCCTCCGGATAGATGAGGACCACCGGGCCCATGGCGCACAGGCCGAAGCAGCCGGTCTTGACCACCTTGGCTTCCCGGTCCATGCCCTGCTCCTTCAGCTCCCGCTCGAAGGCCTCGATGATCTTAGGGCTGTTGGAGGAGGAGCAGCCGGTGCCGGTGCACACCAGGATGTGGGCGCGTACAAAATCCATTTCCCTCTCCTCCTCTTACTCTGCCGCCCCGATGGTGTACTCGGTGACGGGGTTGTGATTGACCAGGTGTTCCACCACGATGCGGGGCACCTTCTCCGGGGTGAGCTTCACATAGGTCACCTTCTCCTCCCCGGGGACATAGACCTCGGCGATGGGCTCCAGGCGGCACACGCCGATGCACCCGGTCTGCGCCACGGTGACATTGTGGAGCTCCCGCTTCTCCACCTCCTCCAGGAATGCCTGGAGCACCGGCCGGGCGCCGGCGGCGATGCCGCATGTGGCCATGCCCACCACGACCCGGATATTCTCGTCTCCGTTCTCCCGGAGGTCGATCTGCTTCTGCATCTTCTCTCGGATAGCTCTGAGTTCTTCCAAGCTTTTCAAGTCGTTCCCTCCCTGGTCCCGCGCAGGGACCTGTATCTTCCGCGCCCACGCCGGAGCGCGCAGCGTCTCACTTCTCTTCCGGGGGCAGCTCCCGCTCCCCTTCCCGGATGTAGTCCTCCACCCACCGCGTCACCTCGGGGAGAGAGAGGGGCACCTCCGTCCCCAGGATCTCCCGCAGCTGGGCAGTGTCCATCTGGAACGTCTCCCCGCCCCGCCTGTGGGCATAGACCAGGTCCATCCCCTCCGGCAGTCCCTGGACCAACAGGGCCACCGTGGCCGCCATGTCCCCCAGAGGAGGACAGTCGATGTGGCCGGAGAAAAAGGCGGCGGTCACCGTGGTCCCCTTTCCCGGGGCGCTCCGGATCTCCAGGCCGCCGCCGGTCTGCTCGGCGGCCAGCCGCAGCAGGGGCAGGCCCAGCCCCACCTTCCGGGTAGTGCGGGTGGTGGTGAAGGGGTCGGTGACCCGGGCCAGGAAAGCCGGATCCATGCCCCGGCCGTCGTCCGCCACCTCCAGGCGGATCCGTCCCCCGCTCTCCTCTACCGTCAGCGCCACCCGCCGGGCCCCGGCGGCGATGGAGTTCTGGGCGATATCCAGCATGTGGAGGGCGAGCTCCTTCATCCGGCCTCTCCCCTTTCAGGCTCTCTCCGCTCTACTCGTACTTGTCCAGGATGGCCCCCACCTGGTCGGGGGTGAGCCGGCCGTAGACGTCGTTGTTGATCATCATGACGGGGGCCAGGCCGCAGGCCCCGATACACCGGCAGGCATCCAGAGAGAACTTCCCGTCGGGAGTGATGGAGCCTGTCCGGATGCCCAGGTGCTTCTGCACCGCGTCCAGCACATCGGAGGCGCCCTTCACATAGCAGGCCGTGCCCAGGCACAGGCTGATCTGGTACTTCCCCTTGGGGTTCAGGGTGAACTGGGCGTAGAAAGACGCCACTCCGTACACCTCGCTGAGAGGGATGTCCAGCCCTTCAGCCACCATGATCTGGACCTCCTCCGGCAGATAGCCGAAGATCTCCTGGGCCGCCTGGAGCACCGGCATGGTGGCCCCCGGCTGGCCCTTGTGCTCTGCGATGACCGCTTTGAGGCGCTCCTCCTGCTCCTTGGTCCCTCTGTATGGGACGACGCTCTTCACGTTTGGCATATGACCATCCTTCCTTTTCCCGGTCCACCCCGTGCCGCTGGGGCGACGCCCCCCTGGACACGGGTCGTTACACACCGTTATATCTGATATGATACCGCGAAAGTTTCATGGATTCAACATTTATTTTGTCATTCTCGCCCATTTTCTTTTCTTTCATGTCCGAACTATTATGGCATTTGACACAAAATAAAGGCCGCCCGGAGGGCGGCCTTTGACATCATTCCTTTCGCCACGTTTATGTATTTCGAATACAGCGATATATGCTTTCTAATGAAGGCGGCCGAGGTCCCACGCCGTATATTGGTAGTACCTATTTTCTGACCTGTCCCGTCCCATAGATCACATACTTGCTGGAGGTGAGCTCCTCCAGTCCCATGGGGCCTCGGGCGTGCATCTTCTGGGTGGAGATGCCGATCTCCGCTCCCAGGCCGAACTCGAAGCCGTCTGTGAACCGGGTGGATGCGTTGACATACACGGCGGCCGCGTCCACCTGGTCCAGGAAAGCCTGCGCGGTGAAGTAGTTGGTGGTGACGATCGCCTCCGAGTGGCCGCTCCCATGGGCGGCGATGAAGTCCATGGCCTCCCGGGCGCTGTCCACCACCTTCACCGCCAGGATGTAGTCGCCGTACTCGGCGTCCCAGTCCTCCTCTGTGGCGGGGACCACGCACTCGCCCAGGATGGCCCGGGTCCGGGGACAGCCCCGGAGCTCCACATGCTTCCGGTCCAGCAGGGCCTTGGCCTTGGGCAGGAAGGCCTCCGCCACGTCCCGGTGGACCAGCAGGCACTCCGCCGCGTTGCACACCGAGGGGCGGGAGCACTTGGCGTTGTAGATGATCTCCGCCCCCATGTCCAGATCCGCCTCGCCATCCACATAGATGTGGCACACCCCGGATCCGGTCTCGATCACCGGCACACGGGCGTTGTCCACCACGGCCCGGATCAGCCCCGCCCCTCCCCGGGGGATGAGCACGTCCAGATAGCCGGTGAGGCCCATGAGCTCGTTGGCGCTCTCCCGGCTGGTGTCCTCCACCAGGGCCACGCAGTCCCGGGGCAGGCCCGCCTGCTCCAGGGCATCCCGCATCACCGAGACCAGGGCCTTGTTGGAGCGGAAGGCCTCCTTGCCTCCCCGCAGGATGACGGCGTTCCCGGCCTTCAGGCAGAGGACGGCGGCGTCCACGGTGACGTTGGGCCGGGCCTCGTAGATCATGCCGATCACGCCCAGAGGCACCCGCCGCCTGCCGATGATGAGGCCGTTGGGCCGGGTGTCCATCTTGGTGACCTGCCCGATCGGGTCGGGAAGGGCGGCCACCTGCCGCACTCCCTCTACGATGCCGTCCAGCCGCTGGGCGCTGAGGGCCAGCCGGTCCAGCATGGACTTCCGCATCCCGGCGTCCATGGCCGAGGCCAGGTCCTTCTCGTTCTCCGAGAGGATGTATCCCTGCTGCTGGTAGAGGGCCTGGGCGATGGCCTCCAGGGCGGCGTCCTTCCGGGCCGTCCCCGCCACCGCCAGCACCCGCGCGGCGTTCCGGGCCGCCAGGCCCTGGGTCTCCAGGATCGTCATATCGTTCTCCTCCCTTTCTGCGGAGGGGGCCGCCCCCTCTTTGCCCTTGTCCTGTGGATCTTACCTATTATATGATATGTATGTCAGCTGCGGGCCCCGCAGTGGAACCGGGTGCCCACCTCTTCTCCCTCTACGATGCGGTACAGCTCCTCCGGCCTGCTGCCGTTGGTGATGACCATATCGATCCCCGCCTCCAGGGCCAGCTCCGCGGCGTTGAGCTTGGTGGCCATGCCTCCGGTGCCCCGCCAGGACCCCGCTCCCCCCGCCATCGCGCGGAGCGCGGGGGTCACCTCCTCCACATGGTGGATGAGCCGGGCGTCCGGGTGGGTCCGGGGGTCGGCGTCGTAGAGGCCGTCGATATCGCTGAGGAGGACCAGCAGATCCGCCCCGCAGAGCCGGGCCACCATGGCGGAGAGGGTGTCGTTGTCCCCCAGCACCTTGCATTTGCCCGTCTCGATCTCGGCAGAGGAGACCGAGTCGTTCTCGTTGACCACCGGGATGACCCCCAGCTCCAGCAGGGACTCGAAAGTATTGTGGAGATGGGCCGCCCGCACCGGCGCCTCCACATCCTCCCCGGTGAGGAGGATCTGGGCCACCACCCGGTTATACTCCCCGAACATCTTGTCGTAGAGGTGCATCATCATGCACTGGCCCACCGCCGCCGCGGCCTGCTTCATCCGCAGCTGGGAGGGCCGCTCCTTCAGCCCCAGTTTGGCCGTCCCGATGCCGATGGCGCCGGAGGACACCAGGACCACCTCATGGCCCATCCCCTCCAGGTCGGACAGGGTCCGGGCCAGCCGCTCCATGCTCCGCAGGTCCAGCCGCCCCGTCTCGTGGGTCAGTGTGGAGGTGCCCACCTTCACCACCAGCCGCAGCCGCCCTTCTCGCCGTTCCATGCGCCTCACGCTCCTCTTCTTCCTGATCGGGCCGGGATATAAACACTGTCCCAGTTTACTTTAATCATAGCACATCCCGGCAAAAAGGGGAAGCGCTCTTTTCCTTTTGGGGGTTTTCTAACCATTGCCTGTAAAAAAGAGATTTTTACCTATCTTTTCGTGTTTTTTATGTTGTAATTCCCTCAAGGTTGAGGTACAATGTACTGCGCTGGAAAACTGTCGATAGAAAGGGGTCCGGCTTTGTATGTTAAACATCGTACTGGTCGAGCCCGAGATCCCCATGAACACCGGCAACGTGGCCCGGACCTGCGCCGTCACGGGCAGCAGGCTCCATCTGGTCCGTCCCCTCGGCTTCGACATCTCGGATAAGGCCGTGAAGCGGGCGGGGCTGGACTACTGGGACCTGGTGGACCTCCACGTCTACGACAGTCTGGCGGATCTCTTCCGCCAGGAGCCCGCGCCGGACCTGTGGCTCACCACCACCAAGGCCGCCCGGCGCTACAGCGACGCCCCCTACCGGGACGGCTGCTGGCTCTTCTTCGGGAAGGAGACCGCCGGTCTCCCCGCCTCCCTGCTGGAGCGCTGGCCGGAGCGCTGCGTGCGCCTGCCCATGCGGGAGGAGGCCCGGAGCCTGAACCTGGCCAACACGGTGGCCGTGGTGACCTACGAGGCCCTGCGTCAGCTGGACTTCCCCGGTCTCAGCAGCGACGGCGCCGCCGCCTGGAAGGAGCAGAGGGCCCGTGCCCTGCGCCGCTGATCCCCCATCAGACCCCTGCATGACCGTAAGTGCCATTCAGATCGTATCGTTTGGAAAGGAGCTTGCACACATGAACTACAACAAGAAGACCGTCAAGGACATCGACGTAGCGGGAAAGAAGGTCCTCCTCCGCTGTGATTTCAACGTGCCCCAGGACAAGGCCACCGGCGCCATCACCGATGACAAGCGCATCCGGGCCGCTCTGCCCACCATCCAGTACCTGCTGGAGCAGAACGCCGCCGTCATCGCCTGCTCCCACCTGGGCAAGCCCAAGGGCGAGTGGAAGGAGTCCCTCACCCTGGCCCCTGTGGCCAAGCGCCTGAGCGAGCTGCTGGGCAAGGACGTGATCTTCGCCAAGGACATCGTAGGCGAGGACGCCAAGGCCAAGGCCGCCGCCCTCCAGCCCGGCCAGATCATGCTGCTGGAGAACCTCCGCTTCGACAAGCGTGAGGAGAAGAACGACCCCGAGTTCGCCAAGGAGCTGGCCTCCATGGCCGAGGTGTACGTCTCCGACGCCTTCGGCACCGTGCACCGCGCCCACGCCTCCACCGCCGGCGTGGCCGCCTATCTGCCCGCCGTGTCCGGCTTCCTGATCGGCAAGGAGCTGGAGATCATGGGCAAGGCCCTGGAGGATCCCGCCCGTCCCTTCGTGGCCGTGCTGGGCGGTGCCAAGGTCTCCGACAAGATCAACGTCATCAACAACCTGCTGGAGAAGGCGGACACCATCATCATCGGCGGCGGCATGGCCTACACCTTCAAGAAGGCCCAGGGCCACACCATCGGCAAGTCCCTCCTGGAGGAGGACAAGCTGGACTACGCCAAGGAGATGATGGCCAAGGCCGAGGCCAAGGGCGTGAAGTTCCTCCTGCCCACCGACCACCTGTGCGCCGCCGAGTTCTCCAAGGACGCCGCCCCCGTGGCCACTGGCGAGGACATCCCCGACGACCTGATGGGCATGGATATCGGCTCCAAGACCACCGAGGCCTTCTCCGCCGCTGTGAAGGGCGCGGGCACCGTGGTGTGGAACGGCCCCATGGGCGTGTTCGAGTTCCCCGCCTTCGCCGAGGGCACCAAGGCCATGGCCAAGGCTCTGGCCGAGTCCGGCGCCGTGACCATCGTGGGCGGCGGCGACTCCGCCGCGGCCGTGGAGCAGCTGGGCTTCGGCGACAAGATGACCCACATCTCCACCGGCGGCGGCGCCAGCCTGGAGTTCCTGGAGGGCAAGGAGCTGCCCGGCGTGGCCTGCCTGCTGGACAAGTAAGACCTCACAGGGCCGGGCAGCTCCGCTGGGGCCCCGCCGGAGCCCAGCAGAGCGGGTCCGGTGGGGAAAGGAGGCGCAGCGGAAGGACCGAGCTCTCCTGCCCGCAGGGGAGCGAGGGATCTGGAGCTTGCGCCGACGCCGCCCGGCGTGGCCTGCCTGCTGGACAAGTAAGAAGCGCGGAGGGCCCGGGAGCAGGCGCACAGCGAGGCCCGCAGGCGAAAAAGCAGTTGCGCCAACGGCGCAAGGTGTTTTTCGCGGAGGGACGAGCAGTGTGCCGTCGCGAAGGGCCCGCAGCGTGAC
>DWZK01000072.1 GCA_019117605.1 Candidatus Intestinimonas stercoravium
ACGCTGTCTGACATTTTGACTTACGTCAAAATGTTCCTGACTGTACGCGAAAGTGGGGGCTCACCGCCCCCCTTTCACACTATCCCCCCGCTGCTTCTCCAGCGTTGTACCACTTCTTCGACAGGCTGAGGCCCCCGGCAGAGATGCCGGGGGCCTGTCCCTTTTCTTCGCCGCCCCTGTTTGGGCCCGTGCGGACCTGGCTATACTACAGGCAGACATGAGGCAAGGGGGAGATATCCATGACAGGATCCCACACGTTCCACAGGGCGCTAGCAGATCTTCGGGCCCGGGCCGCGGCGGGGCTCGCGGGCCTTCGGGCCCGGCCGGCCTCCCGCCGCCTCCGCCGGTGGGAGGCGGCCCTCATGGCGGGGCTGGCCCTGTCCCTGCTGGCGGGGGCGTGGCTGGATGGGGAGCAGGCCGCCCTGGCGGACAAGCTGATCCGCCTCCACATAGTGGCCAACTCGGACTCCGCGGAGGACCAGGCCCTGAAGCTCCAGGTCAGGGACCGGGTGCTGGAGGAGGCCTCCGCCCTCCTGCCCGGGGGGGGCGGGGCGGAGGAGGCCGCCGCCGCCCTCTCCCGGGCCCTGCCCGCCCTGTCCCGGGCGGGGGAGGAGGTGGTCCGGGCCGCCGGGTATGACTACGCCGTCACCGCCGCGCTGGAGGAGGACGTGTGGTTCCCCACCAAGACCTACACCGACTTCGCCCTGCCCCAGGGGCGCTACACCGCCCTCCGGGTGGTCATCGGGGAGGGGGGCGGACAGAACTGGTGGTGCGTGGTCTTCCCGCCCCTGTGCCTGGGCTCGGTGACCGAGACCGTCCAGGAGGCCGCCGGCCTGGGAGAGCTGGAAGAGGGGGACGTGGCCCTCATGACCGGGGAGAGCGAGGGCTATGTGGTGAAGTTCAAGGCGATCGAGCTCTGGGAGGGCCTCAAGGCCCAGCTGGGGCTGTAGGGCGATAGGAAGAGGGCCCGGGCCCCCGCCAGCGCGGGGAGCCCGGGCCCTTTGGCGGTGTGGGGCTCACTTCCCCCACACCAGGGTGATGGCGTCGTGCAGGTTCTCGATGACGGCGGTCTCCGGGTCGCCCCCGAACTCCCCGTCCAGGGTCCAGGGGAGGGGCTCGGCGGCGGTCACCTTCAGCTTCCTGGTGTGGAAGGCCTCCACCAGACGGCTGCTGTTGGCGTCCTGCCGCACCAGGGAGAACAGGGCGTCCTGGAGGTCGGCCACGTTCCGGGGCTGGCGCACCAGCACCACCTCGAAGAGCCCGTCGTCCAGGGAGACCTGCTTGGGGGGGAACACCTTGAAGCCGCCCACGGAGAGCGTGTTGGTCACCATGCCGTAGATGAAATCCCCCTCCAGGCTGCCCTCGTCGTGCTCCACCTGGAGGTGGTAGGCCCGGCCCAGGTCTCCCAGTTTGGTGGCCCCCTCCAGCACATAGGCCAGATGGCCGAAGGCGTTCTTGAACTGCTGAGGGGTCCCATAGCTCACGTCGGTGAAGATGCCGAAGGCGGCCACATAGACGAAATACCGGCCGTTGAACCGCCCCATGTCGCAGGGCCGCGCCTCTCCCTCCACCGCCGTGACCGCCGCCTTCTCCACTCCCCGGGGCAGGCCCAGGTTCTTGGAGAAGTCGTTGGTGGTGCCGGCGGGGATATAGCCCAGGACGGGGGGCGTATCCAGGGCCAGCAGGCCGGAGACCGTCTCGCTGAGCGTGCCGTCCCCACCGCAGCAGACCACCCGGTCGTACCACCAGCCCTGCTGGGCGGCCACATGGGTGGCGTCCTCCTTGCCCTGGGTGGGCCAGATCGTCACCAGATAGCCCGCCTTGGTGAAGGTGTCCACGATGTTGGAGAGGTGGGCCTTCACCGTGCCCTTTCCGGCCTGTGGGTTATAGATGAAGAGCAGCCGTTTCATGCGCGATCTACCTCCGTTGCCGCCGGCCTGCGCCGGCACTGTGTTAGAGATATTATGAACGGATCGGGCCGAGAACGCAAGCACTATCTCATGGAAGGGCCGGGGCGCGGGACGAACAGGCTCTTGCATTTTCCGGGAGAAAGGGATAAACTGGTACGGACTCCCCACACAAGGAAGTGTTGTCCCATGTACCGCCGCGCCTTTCGGGCCGCCTTTCCCGACACCATCCCCGTGCTGATGGGCTATCTGGCCATCGGCATGGCCTTCGGCCTCATGCTGGAGGCCATCGGCTATAACTTCATCTGGGCCTTCTTCATGTCCCTCACGATCTACGCCGGGTCCGGCCAGTACCTGGCGGTGGACCTGCTGAAGACAGGGGCCGCCCTGGGCAGCGTGGCCCTGCTCACCCTCATCATCAACTTCCGGCACCTGGTCTACGGCCTGTCCATGCTGGAGAAGTTCCAGGGCATGGGGCTCAAGAAGATCTATATGATCGGCGCCCTCACCGACGAGACCTATGCCCTCCTGTCCTCCGCCCGGGTCCCCGACCGGGTGGAGCCCCACGCCTACTACTTCGCCATCGCCGTACTGGACCACTGCTACTGGATCGCCGGGTCGGTGATCGGCAGTGTGGCCGGGGCCCTCATCCAGTTCGACACCACCGGCATCGACTTCGCCATGACCGCCCTCTTCATCGTCATCGCTGTGGACCAGTGGAAGAACTATAAGGAGCACCTGCCCGTGTTCCTGGGCTTCGGCATCACCCTGGCCGCCGTGGCCCTCCTGGGCCCCGACGCCATGCTCATCCCCGCCCTGTGCGCCATCGTCCTGGCCCTGCTCCTCGTCCGCGGCCGTCTGGAGCCCGGCGAGGCCGCCCCAGAGGCCGCTGAGAAAGGAGGAAGATAAGATGGCCCTCACCACCGGACAGGCCGTGGCCGCCGTCATCGTCATGGCCCTCGTCACCTACCTCACCCGGGCGCTGCCCTTCCTCCTCTTCGGACGGGGCGGACGGCCCCCCAAGACGGTGCTCTACCTGGGCCGGGTCCTGCCCCCCGCCATCATCGCCATGCTCATCGTCTACTGCCTCCGGGACACCACCTTCTCCCTGCCCGCCGGAGAGGGGCTGGAGGCCGCCCTGGCTGCCCTCGCCGGCTGGGCGCCCCAGCTCCTGGCCGGGGCGGCGGTGGTGGCCCTCCACCTGTGGAAGCGGAACGACCTGCTCTCCATCTTCGGCGGTACCGTGCTCTATATGGTCCTGGTCCAGGTGGTCTTCGCCTGAGCCCGGGATCCCTGTCCCGGCCCTTTCGGACGCGGCGGGCGCACATCGTGCGCCCGCCGCGTCTTGCTCCGGCGGTGCCCCGGAAAAGGGCGCTTTTTCCGCGCACAGGGGCGGAAAACGGGCCGTTCCCCCTGCTTTCGCCCCGCCCCCTTCCTTGACACCGGAGGGGGAGATGGGATAAACTAGATACGATAGAATGGAATCTCAGCGCCTGCGGGCCGTTTCGGGCCCGGATGGGGCGCTGAGAACATGTGAGGAGGACCCTGATGCCCAAGAGCACTGGAAAGCAAGCATACGGAAACGACTCGATCTCCGCCCTCCGGGGCGCGGACCGGGTGCGGAAGCGCCCCGGCGTCATCTTCGGCTCCGACGGGCTGGAGGGCTGCGAGCACGCGGTGTTCGAGATCCTCTCCAACGCCATCGACGAGGCCCGGGAGGGCTTCGGCAGTCTGATAACGGTCACCCGGTACGCCGACGGCTCCATCGAGGTGGAGGACCAGGGCCGGGGCTGCCCGGTGGACTGGAACGAGAAGGAGCAGAAGTACAACTGGGAACTGGTGTTCTGCGAGCTCTACGCCGGCGGCAAGTACAACAACGTGGAGGGGGACAACTACGAGTACTCCCTGGGCCTCAACGGCCTGGGCTCCTGCGCCACCCAGTACGCCTCCGAGCATATGGACGTCACCGTGTGGCGGGACGGGAAGAAGTACAGCCTCCACTTCGAGAAGGGGGAGAACGTGGGCGGCCTCCGGGAAGAGCCCACCGACCGGGGGAAGAAGACGGGCACCCGGATCCGCTGGCGGCCGGACCTGGACGTATTCACCGACACCGCCATCCCCCTCTCCTACTTCCAGGACACCCTGAAGCGGCAGGCGGTGGTGAACGCCGGGGTGACCTTCCGCCTTCGGGACCAGGGGGCGGACGGGAAGTTCCAGACCCAGGAGTTCCGCTATGAGCACGGCATCGAGGACTATGTCCGGGAGCTGGCGGGGGAGGACAGCCTCACCGCCCCGGTGTTCTGGCAGTGCGAGCGCCGGGGACGGGACCGGGCGGACAAGCCGGAGTACAAGGTAAAGCTGTCGGTGTCCTTCTGTTTCTCCAACCGGGTGCAGGTCATCGAGCACTACCACAACTCCTCCTGGCTGGAGCACGGGGGCTCCCCGGAAAAGGCCCTCCGCTCCGCCTTCGTCTCCGCCATCGACGGCTATCTGAAGGCCCAGGGCAAGTACCAGAAGAACGACAGCAAGATCGCCTGGAACGACGTGCAGGACTGCCTGGTCTTCGTCTCCAACGACTTCTCCACCCAGACCTCCTACGAGAACCAGACCAAGAAGGCCATCAACAACAAGTTCATCCAGGAGGCCATGACCGAGTTCCTCAAGGCCCAGATGGAGGTCTACTTCATCGAGAACCCCTTCGACGCCCAGAAGATCGCCGAGCAGGTGCTGATCAACAAGAAGAGCCGGGAGTCCGCCGAGAGCGCCCGGCTGAACATCAAGAAGAAGCTCTCGGGGAACGTGGACATCTCCAACCGGGTGCAGAAGTTCGTGGACTGCCGGTCCAAGGACCTGGAGCGCCGGGAGCTGTATATCGTGGAGGGCGACTCCGCCCTGGGCAGCGTCAAGCTCAGCCGGGATCCGGAGTTCCAGGGGATCATGCCGGTCCGGGGCAAGATCCTCAACTGCCTGAAGGCGGACTACGCCAAGATCTTCAAGAGCGAGATCATCACCGACCTTCTGAAGGTGCTGGGCTGCGGGGTGGAGGTCACCGACCGCCACGCCAAGGACATGGCCGGCTTCGACCTCATGAACCTGCGCTGGAGCAAGGTGGTCATCTGCACCGACGCCGACGTGGACGGCTATCAGATCCGCACCCTGATCCTCACCATGCTCTACCGCCTCACCCCCACCCTCATCCAGCGGGGATATGTGTATATCGCCGAGTCCCCCCTCTACGAGATCAACTGCAAGGACAAGACCTGGTTCGCCTACACCGAGGGGGAGAAGGCCTCCATCCTCGCCCAGCTGGAGGGGCAGAAGTACACCATCCAGCGCTCCAAGGGCCTGGGCGAGAACGACCCGGACATGATGTGGCTCACCACCATGAACCCCGCCACCCGCCGCCTCATCAAGGTCATGCCCGAGGATGTGGAGCGCACCGCCGCCGTGTTCAACCTGCTCCTGGGGGACGACCTCCAGGGGAGGAAAGACCATATCGCGGAAAACGGGTATCAGTACCTGGAGCTGGCCGATCTCTCCTGACGCGCCGCCCCAACGCATACGGCGGCCCGGCGCGCCATGTACCGCCCTCCGTTTCTGTCATCCTGAGCGACAGCGAAGGATCCGCCTCCCCCGTCCTTTTGCGTGATGTCAGGGGATGGGAGTACGGATCCTTCGGCCTCCGGCCTCAGGATGACAGGGGAAGGGGGCGTAGTCCCACACCCACCCACAACCGAACAAGGAAAAGGAGGTCCCCATGAAAAAGCTGCTTTCGATCCTGCTGACCCTGGCGCTGACCCTGTCCCTTTCCGCACCTGCCCTGGCCGCCGCCCCGGAGGAAGTGCCCATACCCGACCTGATGGATCCCCCTCTTCCCGTGGAGAATACGCTGGTCATCCGGGACTCCGGCTACCCCATGGACGCCGAGACGGCGGCCTGGCTGGAGGCCCACCCCGAGGAGGCCGCCGCCATGGAGGCGGGACTGGAGACCTATGTCCAGGACGAGTGGTACTATGGCTCCGTGGCCGAGATGGCCGAAGACTGGGGGCAGAGCGAGGCCTACATCCGGGATATGCTCCTGGAGGAGCAGGTCTGGGCCGCCATGGAACAGGAGACCCGGGAGGCCTTCCTGACCGAATACGAGGCCGCCCACCCCGGGTTCCTGGACGAGTTCGACCCCGACGCCTGGTTCCAGGCGGCCTACCCCTACTACCTGCCCCCGGAGCAGGCCTTCATGAACGACTACGGCCTGGTCACCCGGGAGGAATTCGAGAATTACATGGCCCAGGACTACATCAACCACCTGATGTACATGGAGGACCTCCAGAGCGATATTGACGGCTGGCTGGCCGAGGACCCCACCCTGCTGGACGGCTTTGATGTGAATGAATATTTCGCTCAGGAATACGCCTTCTATGACAGCCGGGAGGAGTTCATGGCCGACTGCACCCTGGTGGATCAGGGGGAGTTCGAGACCTATCTCACCTGGGAGTACCTGGCTGTCTACGCCGCCCCGGCGGTGTCCGACCCCTGGACCGACGACATCAAAGAGGCTCTGGGGGGCGTCCCCGGGGAGCTGGGGGTCATGGTCAACGGGACCTATCTGACCTTTGAGGGCGACAAGCCCTACGCCGAGGAGGGCGTCACCTACGTCCCCGCCGCCCAGCTGGGGGAGGCCCTGGGCCTGGAGCTGACCGGGGACTACGTCCCCCTGCGGGAGACCGCCCAGGCCGCCGGATATGAGATCTGGTGGGACCAGAACTATGAGACCGCCGTGGTCCTCGACCCCGCCGCCCTGGCGGCGGCCATCGACGAGGGCTTCACCGTCCTCAACGGCGTGCTGGCCGAAAACACGCTGGACTGGGCGCGCTGGGAGAGCACGGAGGACTGGGCCATCACCCTCACCCTCTTCGACAGCCTCAACGGGGACCAGACCTACCCCATGACCCTGACCCAGGAGAGCCTCTACGGCCCGGAGGGCCTTCAGGCTGCGGGGGAATACGACCTGGCCGCCCTCCTGACCCTGCTGGAGCAGATGGAGCTGCTGGACGACGTGGGCGAGGACGAGCTGGCCATGGTCTCCGCCCTCCTGAGCGGGGACTACGAGCTGCGCTGGGACATGGAGAGCGGCGAGATGGCCTTCACCGCCTCCTGCCTGCCCGAGCTCCTCTCCACGCTGGGCACCCCCTATCCCAAGGACCTGTGGCTCACCCTGGGCGGGGAGACCACAGAGGAGCTGACCGCCCTCCTCTCCGGCCTCATGGACCGGGAGGAGCCCGTCACCGTGGGGACGCTGGTGTGGTACCTCTATGAGACCACCACGGCCCCCTGGTCCGACCCCGTCCTCTACTGGAGCGAGGCCACCGAGCTGGCCGCCGGGATGGCCGCCTTCCTGGGGGACGGCGCCCTGGTCCAGGAAGGGGACGCCTGGGTGTTGCGGCTGGGCATGGAGGAGCTGGCCGCTCTGTCCGGCTACGGCGCGGACGACGATTTCTCCGCCTACCTGGGCCTCCAGGACTTCACCCTGGAGTGCGCCTTCCATGACGGCGGCGCCGTCACCGGCAGCCTGCTGGTCCTCACCCCCGACGATGGCTGGTCCCCCGCCATGCGCATCACCGCCGCCTGGGACTTCGACCCCGAAGGCGGCACGGCGGAGGCCGAATTCCACATCAAAAACCAGATGAAGCTGACCATCACCGCCTCCACCGCCATGGAGGAGACCGGCGCGCAGCCGGAGACTCAGACGCCCGAAGGGGCCGCCGTCCTGCCCCTGGAGGACCTGACCGGCTGGTGAGCCCCATCTGACCATAGGATAAAGGACTGATACCATTGGCTAAGAAAAAGGCCCCTCAGGAGGGGGGCAAGCGGGTGGACGACTCCAACGTCCTGGGCCTTCGCGCCGAGGTGCTGGAGCAGCCCATCACCGAGACCCTGGAGCTCAACTATATGCCCTACGCCATGAGCGTCATCGTCTCCCGGGCCATCCCGGAGATCGACGGGTTCAAGCCCTCCCACCGGAAGCTCCTCTACACCATGTACGGCATGAAGCTGCTGGGCGGGCCCCGGACCAAGAGCGCCAACGTGGTGGGGGCCACCAT
>DWZK01000073.1 GCA_019117605.1 Candidatus Intestinimonas stercoravium
GACCCGCTTCGCTGGGCTCCATTTGGGTCCCCTTTCCCCTGTGTTTGGTCGTTTAAGGGGGATGGGGGTTGGCAAGGGGGAAGCAGGGGACCCGTCCGCAGCCCAGCGAAGCGGGTGCGGATGGGAAAGGAACCGCAGCGGAGCGGACGAGAGTTCCCCGAAGGGGGACGCGAGGGATGCGCAGCTTGCGGCGACGCCGTCCCCCTCCTTGACTGACTCTTTCGCCCCTTTCTGGTCACTCAGAAAGGGGCCCGCCGGAGGCCGTTCCCCTCCCCAAAAGGTAATCGGTCGTGACATTGAAATAATCAGCTAACGCACACAGGGTCAGCGCCGGTACATTGACCTCTCCGCGCTCCACTCGCTGGTACTGGCGTAGGGAGCATTGCAAAACCGCCGCAAGCTCTTCTTGTTTGATTTTTCTGCTCTGCCGCAACGTTCTCAGCCGTTGGCTCAGAGCAGGCATAATGATCGGGGGCAAAATATGACCTCCCTTGACATGACGTTATTCGTCATATATAATATACCCAACATGACGCTAAACGTCATATATAAGGAGTGATATCTATGACTGACTTTTTACCCTGGCTCTACCGCCACTACATCCGCCCCTGCCAGGAGGAGCACATCGACGGCAGCCCCTACGAGATGAGCCTGGCCCTCATAGAGTCCGATCTGGCCCCCGAGGACCGGCGGCACTTCGAGAAGAGCCGGGAGTTCTGGTCCATCCAGGCCTTTCTCCTGGGCCTCTCCACCGGGGCGGGGCTGGAGCGGGCCTTCCGCTCCAGAGACTAGCTCACCCCTCCAGCACCCGCTTCAGGTACTGCCCCGTATAGCTCTCCGGGCAGGCCGCCACTTCCTCCGGCGTACCGGTGCACACGATATTGCCGCCCCCGTCGCCCCCTTCGGGGCCCAGGTCGATGATATGGTCGGCGGTCTTGATCACGTCCAGGTTGTGCTCGATGACCACCACCGTGTTCCCGGCGTCCACCAGCTTCTGGAGCACCTCGATGAGCTTGTGCACGTCGGCGGTGTGGAGGCCGGTGGTGGGCTCGTCCAGGATATAGATGGTCCGGCCGGTGGAGCGCTTGGCCAGCTCGGTGGCCAGCTTTACCCGCTGGGCCTCGCCGCCGGAGAGGGTTGTGGAGGGCTGGCCCAGCTTCACATAGCCCAGGCCCACCTCGTAGAGGGTCTGGATCTTGTTGTAGAGCCGGGGCAGGTTCTCGAAGAAGGGCATGGCCTCCTCCACCGTCATCTCCAGCACCTCATAGATGTTCTTGCCCTTGTAGCGGACCTCCAGGGTCTCCCGGTTGTACCGCTTGCCCTTGCACACCTCGCAGGGCACATAGATGTCGGGGAGGAAGTGCATCTCGATCTTGATGAGGCCGTCGCCGGAGCAGGCCTCGCACCGGCCGCCCCGCACGTTGAAGGAGAACCGGCCCGGGCCGTAGCCCCGGCTCTTGGCGTCCTGGGTGGAGGCGAAGAGGTCCCGGATGTCGTTGAAAAGGCCGGTATAGGTGGCCGGGTTGGACCGGGGCGTCCGGCCGATGGGGGACTGGTCGATGTCGATCACCTTGTCCAGGAACTCCTCCCCCTCCATGGCCCGGTGCTTCCCCGCCCGGGTCTTTGCCCGGTTCAGGTCGGCGGCCAGCCGCTTATAGAGTATCTCGTTGACCAGGGAGGACTTGCCGGAGCCGGACACGCCGGTGACGCAGGTAAAGGTGCCCAGGGGAATGGACACATCCACGTCCCGCAGGTTGTTCTCCGCCGCCCCCCGGACGGTGAGAAAGTTCCCGTTCCCCTTCCGCCGCTCGGCCGGGACGGGCACCCTTTTCCGGCCGGAGAGGTAGTCGCCGGTGATGGAGCCGGGGGTGGCCATCACCTCCTCGGCGGTGCCGCAGGCCACCACCTCGCCCCCGTGGACCCCCGCCCCGGGGCCGATGTCCACGATATAGTCGGCGGCCCGCATGGTGTCCTCGTCGTGCTCCACCACCAGCAGGGTGTTGCCCAGGTCCCGCAGGTGCTTCATGGTGGCCAGGAGCATGTCGTTGTCCCGCTGGTGCAGGCCGATGGAGGGCTCGTCCAGGATATAGAGCACCCCCATGAGGGAAGAGCCGATCTGGGTGGCCAGGCGGATGCGCTGGCTCTCGCCGCCGGAGAGGGTGGCCGCCGACCGGCTGAGGGTGAGGTACTGGAGGCCCACCGACTGGAGGAAGCCCAGCCGGTCCTTGATCTCCTTGAGGATCCGCTCGGCGATGCGCATCTGCTGTTCTGTCAGGGTGAGGCCGCCGATGAAGTCCAGGGCCTGGTCCACGGACTTGCGGCAGAATTCGTCGATGCCGATCCCCCCCACGGTGACCGCCAGGGCCTCTTTCCGCAGCCGCTTCCCGCCGCAGTCGGGGCAGGGCCGCTCGCTCATGCACTCCTCCAGCTCCCGGCGCATGGCGTCGGACTGGGTCTCCCGGTAGCGGCGCTCCAGGTTGTTCACCACGCCCTCAAAGGCCTGCATCAGGGTGCCCTGGCCGTTGGCCCGGTCGTAGGTGAGCTTCAGCTTCTCCCCCTTGGTGCCGTGGAGGATGATGTCCATCACTTCGGGGGGCAGGTCCTTCACCGGAGTGGTGAGCTTGAAGTGGTACTTCTTGGCCAGGGCCTCGAAGTACATCCGGGAGATGGAGTCCCCCTTCACATTGTTCCAGCCGGAGGCCACGATCGCCCCCTCCAGGATGGACAGGTCCCTGTTGGGCAGGATCAGATCCTCATCCACCTTCAGCTGGGAGCCCAGGCCGCTGCAGGTGGGGCAGGCGCCGTAGGGGTTGTTGAAGGAGAACATCCGGGGGGAGAGCTCCTCGATGGAGATGCCGCAGTCCTCGCAGGCGTAGTTCTGGGAGAAGAGGATGTCCCGGTCCTCCCCCACGATGTTGATCAGCACCAGTCCGCCGGAGAGGCCCGCCGCCGTCTCCACCGAGTCGGTGAGCCGGTGGGCGATGTCCGCCCGGATCACCAGCCGATCCACCACGATCTCAATGGAGTGCTTCCTGTTCTTGTCCAGGCGGATCTCCTCGGTGAGGTCGTAGAGGGAGCCGTCCGCCCGCACCCGGACATAGCCGGACTTCCGGGCGTCCTCGAAGATCTTCTGGTGCTCGCCCTTCTTTCCCCGGACCACGGGAGCCATCACCTGGATCCGGGTGGCCTCGGGCAGGGCCAGGACCTGGTCGATGATCTGGTCGATGGTCTGCTGGCGGATC
>DWZK01000074.1 GCA_019117605.1 Candidatus Intestinimonas stercoravium
CATCAAGGACGTGACCATGACCATCATCTCGGACGAGTCCACCGCTGTCTCCCGGATGGAGACCGGCGAGGCGGACTTCATGCCCAACATCAGCGTGGAGCAGCTCAGCCGGGTGGAGAACAACGACTCCCTGACCTTCGGGACCTCTGAGGCCGCGGCGATCTATTACATCGGTATGCGGGCCGAGTCCTCGGTGAATCCCATCATGCAGGAGAAGGACTTCCGGATCGCCCTGGCCAAGGGCATCGACAAAGAGGGCTATGTGGAGTACATGATGCAGGGCTACGCCGAGGTGGCCCACTCCGTGCTGGGGCCCCAGATCTTCGGCTATACGCCGGAGGGCGAGGAGCACGAGATCGCCTATGACCCGGAGGGGGCGAAGGCGATCCTGGACGCCCACCCCGGCTGGGCGGACGAGGAGATCCTCTTCCTGGTGCCCTCCACGCCGGCCTACGCCAGGATGGGCGAGTACTTCCAGTCCAGCCTGACCGAGGCGGGCTTCAACAACATCAAGATCGAGACGCTGGACTGGTCCGCCTGGCTCACCGAGAGCCAGACCGACGGCCGCTTCGACATCTCCCTGTACGGCTGGTCCAACGTGACCCGTGACGGCACCGAGCTCATGGAGCCCAACTTCCATTCGGTGAACGGCCAGAAGCGCTTCCGCGCCACAGCGGAGGACGCGGCCCTGATCGACGGCTATATCGACGCCAGCAAGACCACCGCGGACACGGCCGCGCGGACCGAGGACCTCCAGGCCTGCAACGCGATCCTGATGGAGAACGCCTATGTCCAGCCGGTCTATAACTCCACAAACCTGTTCTGCTATAACAACGAATACACCAATATCACCCGGGATCCCGGCGGCACCTTCTATGTCCTGGACTTCCAGTACGCGGATGCCGCCGAATAAGACCAACGCATGACCGCGGCCACCCGGCGGGCGGGACAGAGCCCCGCCCGCCAAGGCGCCGCCCTTACGACACATCACATCTATGTGTCCTAAGGTCTGCCCTCCGCCCAAAAGCGGAGGCCGGACCTTAAGACACAGCTAAGGAGGTAGGACTTCCTATGGGAAAAGTGCTTGAGGTGAAAGATCTGGTCACCACCTTCCGGATCGGGAAAAAGGAGTATGAGGTCCTTCGGGGCATCTCCTTTGATATCAACGAGAACGAGACGCTCTGTATGGTGGGCGAGTCCGGCTGCGGAAAGAGCGTCACCACCCTCTCCATCATGGACCTGCTGCCCAACAACGGGCGGGTGGTCTCCGGCAGCATCAAGCTCAACGGCCAGGAGCTCACCACCATGACCGCGAAAGAGCGCAACGGACTGCGTGGCAAGCAGATGGGGATGATCTTCCAGGAGCCCATGACCGCCCTGAACCCTCTGCTGACCATCGGCCGGCAGCTCACGGAGGGCCTGCGGCTCCACCTGGGCATGAGCAAGGAGGAGGCCCATAAGACGGCGGTGGCCTACCTGGAGAAGGTGGGCATCGCCAACGCGGAGGAGCGGATGAAGCAATATCCCTTCCAGCTCTCCGGCGGCCTGCGGCAGCGCATCATGATCGCCATGGTCATGGCGGTGCAGCCCAGCCTGCTCATCGCCGACGAGCCCACCACCGCGCTGGACGTGACGATCCAGAAGCAGGTGCTGGTGCTGCTCAACAAGCTGAAAAAAGACGTGAGCACCGGCGTGCTCTTCATCACCCACGACCTGGGCGTGGTGGCCGAGATCGCCGACCGGGTCATCATCCTCTACTCCGGCTGCAAGGTGGAGGAAGGGGACATCAACACCATCTTCTCCAAGCCGCTCCACCCCTACACCATCGGCCTGATGAACGCCGTGCCCAACGTGGACAAGGACGACTTCGAGATCCAGCCCATCCCCGGCACCTTCCCCAACATCACCGAGGAGATCGGAGGCTGCCGCTTCCACCCCAGATGCCCCTACGCCACCGACCGCTGCCGGGCGGAGGTGCCCGCCGGTATGGAGGTGGAGCCGGGGCACTTCGTGGCCTGCCATAAAGTCGAGGAGGAGATGCGGAAATGAGCGAGGAGAGAAAGGTCCTTCTGGAGCTCAAGAAGCTCAAGAAATATTTCCCCGTCCGCCGGGGCGTAGACCTCAAGGCTCTGGAGGACATCACACTGAAGATCTACGAGGGCGAAAAGTTCGGTGTGGTGGGCGAGTCCGGCTGCGGCAAGTCCACTCTGGGCCGGGTCATCCTCCAGCTCTATCCCCAGACCAGCGGGGCCTGCATCTACTACGGCCGCACCCGGGACGAGATGTGCCCCAAGTACCTGGCCAAAGAGGTGGCCAAGCTGCCTGAGTACCAGAAAAAGGCCACGGAGTTCTATCAGAAGTCCCTGGAAGTGGACAAAAAGGCGGATGCGCTCCGCAAGGAGCTGGACGCCCTCTCCGCCAGGGGCACCGACCAGGAGACCCGCAAGGAGGCCGGGCTCCAGAAGAAGCTCAGTGAGCTGGAGTTCAAGTCCAAGGAGCTGCGGAAGGACGCGTCCCGTCAGCTCCGGGAGGGCTCCCGCACCGTGGGCTCTCTGATCCTGTGCAAGGACCTGCCCGCTGTCCAGGAGCTCTTCAGCAAAGCCCAGAAGGAGACCGAGGCATCCTCCGCGGCCATCAAGAAATACCGGGACTATGAGAAGCAGTACGCCCAGAGCCTGGTGGAGGGCAAGGAGGACGCGGACGCCAAGGCCAAGATGGAGGCGGCCCGGGAGGAGGCCCGCACCCATGTGGAGGCATCCCGCGCCTACCGGGCCCAGGCGTGGAAGGAGTACCACGGCAAGGACATCCTGCCCATCACCGAGCGCACCCAGGACCCCGCCTATCAGGCCAAGCTGGACGGCAACTATGAGACCGGCATCAACCTGGGCAAGCTCACCAGGGACGAGATGCGGGAGCTCCGCCGGGAGATGCAGATGATCTTCCAGGACCCCGCCGCCAGCCTGGATCCCCGCCAGTCGGTGGGCAAGTCCATCGAAGAGGTCTTCGTCATCAACACCGACTACCCCGCCGACGTCCGCAAGGAGAAGACCATGGAGCTCCTGGAGAAGGTGGGCCTGAAGCGGGAGCACTACTACTCCTATCCCCACGCCCTCTCCGGCGGCCAGAAGCAGCGGGTGGGCATCGCCCGCGCCATCGCCCTGGACACCAAGTTCGTGGTGCTGGACGAGTCCGTCTCCGCCCTGGACGTGTCCGTCCAGGCCCAGATCCTCCAGCTGCTCAACCAGCTCAGCGAGGAGAAGCACCTGACCTATTTCTTCATCACCCACGATCTGGGCGTGGTCAAGCACTTCTGCGACCGCATCCTGGTGATGTACCTGGGCAATGTGTGCGAGCTGGCCGACAGCAAGGAGCTCTTCCACCACCCCCTCCACCCCTACACCGAGTCCCTGCTGGCGGCGGTGCCCCGGCTGAAGGTGGGCCAGGAGCACTCCACCGAGTCGGTGCTGGAGGGCGACGTCCCCAGCGCCATCAAGCCCCCCTCCGGCTGCCCCTTCCACACCCGCTGCTCCAAGTGCATGGACATCTGCTCCAAGGAGAAGCCCCCCATCGTGGAGGCCCGTCCCGGCCACTTCGTGGCCTGCCACCTGCACAATACGAAAGAGGAGGGCTGAACGACATGAAAGTCCTGTTCGATCCCACCTATCAGAAGTATCCCTCCCAGCGCTATCCCATCTACGCCCGGGGCGGCATGGTGAACTGCTCCAGCCCCCAGGCGGCCGCCGCCGGCCTGGAGGCCCTGCGCGCGGGCGGTAACGCCATGGATGCCGCCGTGGCCGCCGCCGCCGCCCTGACGGTGGTGGAGCCCACCGCCAACGGCATCGGCTCCGACGCCTTCGCCCTGGTGTGGTCGGAGAAGGACCAGAAGCTCTTCGGCCTCAACTCCAGCGGCCCCGCCCCCATGGAGGCCACCGTGGAGCGCATCCTGGCCGACCACAAGGACGTGGACGGGGCCATGCCCACCTACGGCTGGGGCCCTGTGACCGTGTCCGGTGCGCCCAAGGCCTGGGCCGAACTCACCAGCCGCTTCGGCCGCCGCACCCTGGCCGAGAACGTGGCTCCCGCCGTGCGCTACGCCCGGGAGGGCTACCCCTGCGCCCCCAACCTGGCGGTGATGTGGAAGCGGGCCTTCGAGAAGTTCAAGACCACCTGCACCGGCGAGGAGTTCGACGAGTGGTACAAGGCCTTCACCCCCGAGGGCCGCGCCTACGAGGCCGGCGACCTGATCCGCCTGCCCCGCCACGCCGACACCCTGGAGGAGATCGGCGCCACCAACGCCGCCTCTTTCTACTCCGGCGACCTGGCCCGGAAGATCGACGCCTCCAGCCGGAAGCACGGCGGCTACCTCCGCTATGAGGACCTGGCCGCCTACGAGGCCAAGTGGGTGGAGCCCATCTCGGTGGACTACCGGGGCTATCAGGTCTGCGAGATCCCCCCCAACGGCCAGGGCATCGTGGCCCTCATGGCCCTGAACATCCTCAAGGAGTTCGACTTCAGGGAGAAGGACTGTGTGGAGACCTACCACCGGCAGCTGGAGGCCATGAAGATGGCCTTCGCCGACGCCTTCCACTATGTCACCGACCCCGACTTCATGGAGCTGGACTACCACCGGCTGCTGGACCCCGCCTACGGCGCCCAGCGGGCCGGGGAGATGGGGGAGACCGCCAAGATCTACACCCACTCCGTGCCCCCCAAGAGCGGCACCGTCTACCTCTGCTGCGCCGACGGCGAGGGCAACATGGTCTCCTATATCCAGTCCAACTACATGGGCTTCGGCTCCGGCGTGGTGGTGGAGGACACCGGCATCTCCCTCCAGAACCGGGGACACGACTTCTCCCTCAAGGAGGGGGATGCCAACGTGCTCCGGCCCGGCAAGCGGAGCTACCACACCATCATCCCCGGCTTCCTCATGCAGGGCGGCAGGCCGGTGGGCCCCTTCGGCGTCATGGGCGGTTACATGCAGCCCCAGGGACACCTCCAGGTGATGATGAACTACATCGATTTCCATCTGGACCCCCAGCAGGCCCTGGACGCCCCCCGCTGGCAGTGGATGCGGGACAACTCCGTCACCGTGGAGACCCGGTTCGATATGGAGCTCGCCCGGCAGCTCCAGGCCAGAGGCCACAACATCCGGGCGGAGCTCTCCACCCCCTCCTTCGGCCGCGGCCAGATGATCGTCCGGCTGGACAACGGCACCCTGGTGGGCGGGACCGAGTCCCGCACCGACAGCAATATCGCCTGCTTCTGATCCATGTGGAAGGTCCCCGGCGCCACCGGCGCCGGGGACCTCAGTCTGTCGAAGAAGTGGTACAACGCTGGAGAAGCAGCGGGGGGATAGTGTGAAAGGGGGTCTGGACTGCCGGGGCAGTCCAGATGCCTTCGGGCGGAGCCACCTTAGACCAGGTGAGCCCCCACTTTCGCGTACAGTCAAGAACATTTTGACGTAAGTCAAAATGTCAGGCAGCTTGTCTAAAAAGCCCGAATGGGCTTTTTAGACAAGCTGAGGTCCCCGGCGCCACCGGCGCCGGGGACCTTTTTGCGGCCTGAACGGATCTTCCACAGGATGTGAACAGATCGGCCCTTCCCTTTTGGTGAAAATTGTGATATTTTATATCTATTCTAGCTATGAGCGTATGGATCAGGAGGGATATACCTTGGAAGAGATCATGGAACACATCTACCGGATCCCCGTGCCCCTGCCCGGGAATCCGCTCAAAGAGCTCAACGCGTACCTCATCAAGGGGAAGGACAGGGCCCTGCTCATCGATACGGGGTTCCGGCAGGAGCCCTGCCGGCAGGCGCTGTTCGCCGGGCTCAAGGAGCTGGGCCTGGCCCCGGGAGAGGTGGATATCCTGGTGACCCACCGGCACTCCGACCACGCGGGCCTGGCCCCGGAGGCGGCGGGAGAGAAGGGGACCATCTATGTGAGCAGCGTGGACATGCCCTTCCTGGACGACATGACGGCCAGAGAGGAGTCCCGGAAGGGCACCGAGCAGGTCTTCATCTCCGAGGGCTTCCCCAAAGAGGCGGTGGACAGTATGTGGTCCAACAACCCCGCCTGGTCCCAGGCCCCCATCGAGAGCGACCGCTATGTGGGCCTGGAGGACGGGGAGATCGTGGAGGCGGGGGGCTACCGGCTCCAGGCCCTGCTGATGCCCGGCCACACCCCCGGGCAGATGTGCTTCTGGATGGAGGAGCAGCAGGCCATGTTCCTGGGGGACCATGTGCTCTTCGACATCACGCCCAATATCACCACCTGGGAGGGGATGTCCGACGCTCTGGGCACCTATATGGAGAAGCTGCGGGAGATCCGGGCCTACGACGTGAAGCGCCCCCTGCCCGGCCACCGGAAGCCGGGGGACATGCGGGCGCGGATCGACCAGCTCCTGGCCCACCACGCCGCCCGGCTGGAGGAGGCATATCAGGCGGTGGCCGGACACCCGGGGGCCCCGGCCTATGAGATCGCGGGGCACATGACCTGGAAGATCCGGGCCAGCTCCTGGGCGGACTTCCCCCTGACACAGAAGTGGTTCGCCGTGGGGGAGTGCATGTCCCACCTGGAGCACCTGATCGCAGAGGGGCGCGTCCGCCGGGAGATCGTGGACGGTCAGAGGGCGTACTTCGCCCTCTGATCTACAGCCGGAGGCAGAGCCGGACCCCGGCGGTCAGGCCGGTGAGGAAGGCCGCCTCCTCCGCCATGCCCGCGAGGGCGTTGTGCGCCGCCTCATATTCCAGGAACGCCTCCCTGCCCCCGCTGTCCAGGGAGGCGTCCAGGGCCCAGGAGGCCCGGTCCTGTTTTTTCAGGAGAGCGGCATACTCCGGCATCTGCTGGAGATATCGGGCGCGGGCCTGTTCCCGGTCATACCAGTGTGACAGGAAGCGGAAGAACATCTCGTCTATCATTTAGGACACCCCCACTTATCGTGTCCCTATTATATACACGATAAGTGTTCATGTCAAGAAGGAGATGAAAAAATGGCTGCCTTCCAAGAGCGGCTCCAGGTCCTGCGGAGCGAAAAGGGCCTGACACAAAAGGCGATGGGCGTGGAGCTGGGGATCTCCTGCCGGGCTGTACAGTCCTATGAGCGGGGGGAACGGTATCCGGACTTCAAGGGCCTTCTCCGCCTGGCCGACTACTTCGACGTGTCCCTGGACTATCTGGCGGGGCGGTCGGAGAGCCGGGAGCGGCGCTGAGCGGGCCGCGTCCCGGGAAATGTGAAAACTGAAAGCGATATCGATGTGAAAAAATACTATGAGGACAGAAAGGAAGGCATCACTATGGACGTGAAAGAGATCCTGGCCCACTGTGACCACACCCTCCTCAAGCAGGAGTCCACCTGGGAGCAGATCCGCGAGGTCTGCGACGACGGCAAGAAATACGGCTGCGCCTCGGTGTGCATCCCTCCCGCCTATGTGAACAGGGCGTCCGAGTATGTGGGGGACTCCCTGAAGATCTGCACCGTGATCGGCTTCCCCAACGGCTACTCCACCACCCAGGTGAAGGTGTTCGAGACCGAGGACGCCATCCGCAACGGGGCCGACGAGATCGACATGGTGGTCAACATCGGCTGGGTGAAGGACCGGCGGTGGGATGACGTGCTGGAGGAGATCAAGGCGGTGAAGGCGAGCTGCCAGGGCCGCATCCTCAAGGTGATCGTGGAGACCTGCCTCCTCACCGAGGAGGAGAAGATCAAGCTGTGCGAGCTGGTCACCCTGTCCGGCGCGGAGTATATCAAGACCTCCACCGGCTTCTCCACCGGCGGGGCCACCCGGGAGGACGTGGCCCTCTTCGCCAGGCACATCGGCTCCGAGGTGAAGATCAAGGCCGCCGGCGGCATCTCCAGCCTCCAGGACGCCCAGGATTTCCTGGACCTGGGCGCCGACCGGCTGGGCACCTCCCGCATCGTGAAGCTGGTGAAGGGAGAGCAGGGCGAGGGGTACTGAGCAGCCGGGACGGCCGGCGCCGGGCCCCGCCGCGGCTCAGACCACTTTTCGCGGCTGAATGTCCGCATGTCAGAGACTTTTTGAGGATCTGCGGATACCTGCTTAACACTTTCGTAAAGTTTTTGCAGGAATGGCGAATTTTCGGTTGCGCTCTGGTAAAATGTGCGATATAATAGGCCCGTGCCCGGGGGAATGGACCGTCCGTATGTCTGTACCGTACCGGGCACGGACTTTGAAAGGAAGGTAGATCAGCTTGAAGAATCTGAAGAAACTATCTGCTCTTGTTCTTGCTGGCGCGATGGTGTTCTCTATGGCCGCCTGCAGCAGCAGCTCCGGCGGAGAGACCACCCCTGCGACCACCCCCGTGGAGGAGTCCGGCGCTGTAGAGACCACTGCCGCCACCGATATGAAGGTGGCCATGATCACCGACTACGGCGACATCACCGACCAGTCCTTCAACCAGACCACTTACGAGGCCTGCGACGAGTTCTGCACCGAGAACGGCGTCGAGTTCACCTACTACAAGCCCGCCGGTGACTCCACCGCCGAGCGTGTGGCCATGGTGGACGCCGCCGCCGCCGAGGGCTACAACGTCATCGTCATGCCCGGCTATGCCTTCGCCGAGACCATCAAGGAGACCGCCGACATGTACCCCGACATCACCTTCATCGCCCTGGACGTGGGCGAGGGCGATCTGGGTGCTGATTACACCGTGCCCTCCAACGTGTACTGCGCCGTGTACCAGGAGGAGCTGTGCGGCTACATGGCCGGCTACGCCGCCGTGAAGCTGGGCTACACCCACCTGGGCTTCCTGGGCGGCATGGCCGTCCCCGCCGTGCAGCGCTATGGCTACGGCTTCGTGCAGGGCGCCGACGCCGCTGCCGTGGAGCTGGGCAACGCTGACGCTGTGACCGTGGAGTACGTCTACGGCAACCAGTTCTTCGGCGATGCCGACATCACCGCTTACATGGACAACTGGTATCAGACCCTGGGCGTGGAAGTGGTCTTCGCCTGCGGCGGCGGCATCTACACCTCCGCTGCTGAGGCTGCTGCCAAGGTGGGCGGCAAGGTCATCGGCGTGGACGTGGACCAGGCTGCCATCATCGACGCCTACGGTGAGGGCATGACCGTCACCTCCGCCATGAAGGGCCTGGCCAACACCACCAAGCACCTCCTGCAGGAGACCATGGACGGCAACTTCGCCAACTACGGCGGCCAGATCGAGAGCCTGGGCCTGGTGTCCGGCGACGATCCCACCGCCAACTATGTCCAGCTGCCCATCGAGACCACCCAGTGGAGCGACAGCTTCACCCAGGAGGACTACGCCGCTCTGGTGGCCGGCATGTTCGACGGCACCATCACTGTCTCCAACGACGTGACCGTGGCCCCCGCCGACAACGCCTCCGCCATCACTGTCCAGGCTTACGACAACATCAAGTAAGATCCCCCCTTTCTCCCCAGGCCCGCTGCAGAGGTCTCCTCTGCGGCGGGCCTTTTTTGGGGGGCTGAGGGTGCGCCGGAGGGGGAGATCCGCCCGCATCCGGAACTTTTCCGGCGGCGTCCATCCCTGTAAGGCGCAGGATCCCGGACCACCTCCTCCGGCCCCCCGCCGGATCGGGAAGAAAATCAGCCCGTATGCACAATTTTGTTTTGAATTATGTGGTAGGATATAGTACAATAAAAAGAGAACCTATAGAGAGGGAGGGCGGTAAGCTTGGAACAGCCATATGCCATCGAGATGCTGCACATCACCAAGCGGTTCCCTGGTATCATCGCCAACGACGATATCACGCTCCAGCTCCGCAAGGGAGAGATCCACGCCCTGCTGGGTGAGAATGGAGCGGGCAAGTCCACGCTGATGAGCGTCCTCTTCGGCCTCTACCGGCCGGAGGAGGGGACCATCAAGAAGGACGGAGAGGTCGTGGAGATCAAAGATCCCAACGACGCCAACGACTTGGGCATCGGCATGGTCCATCAGCACTTCAAGCTGGTGGAGTGCTTCACGGTGCTGGACAACATCATCCTGGGCGTAGAGCCCTGCAAGCACGGCTTCCTCCAGAAGGACGAGGCCCGTAAGAAGGTGCTGGCCCTCAGTGAGAGATATGGGCTGAAGGTAGACCCGGACGCCCTGATCGAGGATATCACCGTGG
>DWZK01000010.1 GCA_019117605.1 Candidatus Intestinimonas stercoravium
CGTACAGTCAGGAACATTTTGACGTAAGTCAAAATGTCAGACAGCGTGTCAAAAAAGTCCATTTGGACTTTTTTGACACGCTGAGCGCCTGCCCGGAGATCTCCGGGCAGGCGCTCTCTATATCTGTTGCAGCGTGGCTGTGTACATGTCCGTCCCGGACCGGGCTTCACGCCTCGTACCGCAGCTTCTCCACCGTCCAATCCCGGAGGATGGGGACCATCTTCCGGGCGGCGGCCCTGGCCCCCTCCAGGTCCTGCTCCCGATAGTTGCCGCACTCGGCCTCCGTGGCCCCGGGGACGGGGCCCTCGTAGCCCGCGATGAAGTCCATGGTCTCCCGGACCAAGTCGATGGCCTGGGCGGGATCCATGTCCCGGACCAGGAAGTAGAACCCCGTCCGGCAGCCCATGGGCCCGGCGTAGATCACCTTATCCGACAGGGGCCCGCTGCGGACATAGGTGGCGAAGAGGTGCTCGAAGCTGTGGATGGCGCCATAGCCCAGATAAGTCCCGCAGTTGGGCCGGATCATGCGGATGTCGTAGGTGGTCACGTCTCCATCCACCCGGGAGGTGTACATCCCCTCCCGGAGCTTTCGATGGTCCACCTGGAAGCTGGCGATCTGTTTGAGTTCCATGCTGCTGCGCTCCTTTCAAGACAGGAGGATCCGGTCGTTGTCCAGATCCTCTCCCACCCCGGCCCGGAACCGGGAGAGCAGGTCCTCCACGGTAAGGCCCTTCCGCTCCTCGCCGCCCACATCCAAGACGATGCGTCCGCTGTCCATCATCAGGGTGCGGGTGCCCAGCTCCAGGGCGTTCTTCAGGTTATGGGTGATCATCAGGCAGGTGAGCTCCCCCTTCTCCACGATCTCCTGTGTGAGGGAGAGCACCTTCTCCGCCGTGGCGGGGTCCAGAGCGGCGGTGTGCTCGTCCAGCAGCAGGAGCTTGGGGGGCACCATGGTGGCCATGAGCAGGGTGAGGGCCTGCCGCTGCCCGCCGGAGAGGAGACCCACCGGCTGCTTCATCCGGTCCTCCAGCCCCATGCCCAGCCGGGCCAGCTGCTCCCGGAAGGCCGCCTTGTCCTCCTTCCCGATGCGGCTGAAGAAGGCGTTGCGGGGCCTGCCCGCCCGGAGGAAGGCCAGGGACAGGTTCTCCTCGATGGTCATATGGGGCGCGGTGCCCCGCATGGGGTCCTGGAAGAGCCGCCCCAGCTCCCGGCTGCGGCGGTGCTCCGGCTGGAAGGTCACGTCCTCCCCTCCCAGGGAGATGGATCCCTCGTCCACATAGAACACTCCGGCGATGGCGTTGAAGAGGGTGGACTTGCCCGCGCCGTTGGAGCCTACGATGGTGACGAACTCGCCCTTCTCCAGGTGGAGGCTCACCCGGTCCAGCGCCTTTTTCTCGTTCACTGTGCCGGGATTGAAGGTCTTGGAGATATCCTTGATGTCCAGCATCTCACTTTCCTCCTTTCCCTGTCCGGGCGGCCTGCTTCCGGCGCTGGAAGGAGGCCCACTCCCGGATGGACGGGGCAGCGATGGCCGCCCCCACCACGATGGCGGTGAGCAGCTTCAGGCAGTCCACCGGCACCACCTTGGTGTAGAGCACTACGGCGTAGATGAAGCGGTAGATCACACTGCCCACCACCACGGCGATCGCGCCCTTGACGATGGTGCGGCGGCCCAGCACGGTCTCCCCGATGATGAGGCAGGCCAGACCGATGACCACGATGCCGGTGCCGCTGTTCACGTCCACCGTCTTCTGGGCCTGCCCCACCACCGCGCCGGAGAGGGCGGTGAGGGCATTGGACACGCACAGGCCCACGGTGATCGTGAGGGTGGGGTCGATGGAGGAGGCCCGCACCATGTCCGGGTTGTCTCCGGTGGCCCGGATGGACAGGCCCAGCCGTGTGCCCAGGAAGGCCACCAGCAGCACCCCCGCCAGGATGGTGATGGCGGCGGAGAGGAGCAGCTCGCTGAAACCGCCTCCGATCCCCAGGCCCCGGAAGAGGGTGAAGATCGTATCCTCCCGCAGGAGGGCGGCGTTGGACTTCCAGCCCATGACCATGAGGTTCACAGTGTAGAGGCCCGTATTGGTGACGATGCCCGCCAGGATGGATGGGACCCCCAATCTCGTCTGGAGGAAGGCGGTGACCGCGCCGGCACAGGCCCCCGCCAGCATGGCGGCAGGGATAGCCAGCAGAGGATGCCCGGCCAAGGTGACGGTGACCGATACCGCGCCGCCCAGGACGAAGCAGCCGTCGGTGGTCAGGTCGGCGATGTCCAGCACCCGGTAGCTGAGGAAGAGGGCCATGGCCACCAGGGCGTATTGGAACCCCAGCTCCAGGGCTGTCTGGGTGATATAGAGCATAGGACGATATCTCCTTTTCATGCCAAAGCCCCCGGCCGCGGCCGGGGGATCTGGCGCCGTATCTATTTACTCGACGGTGGTCTGGACCTCCACCACCTGGCCCATGCCGTCGAACACGCTGTAGTCGATGCCCAGAGCGGAGGCGGTCTCGGTGTTGACGGTGATGACGCCGCCCGCCACCTGGTAGACGTCCTCCATATCGTCCATGCCCTGGGTGATGGCCTGATAGGCCAGGTCGGCGGTCTCGGCCCCCAGATCGGTGTAATTCACGCCGCAGGTGGCGAAGGCCCCATTGCGGACGAAGGAGTCCGCGCCGGTATAGTGGGGGATGCCGGCATCGATGAAGTCCTGGTAGATGGCCAGTTCGGCGGCCATGACGATGTTATCCGTAGGCGTGAACACCGCGTCCACCCCCTCGGCGATCAGGGAGGCGGCGGCAGCCACCACCTCGTCGTTGGTGTTTCCGGTGGCCTCGGTATAGGCGATGCCCTTCTCGTCCAGATATGCCTTGGCATCGGCGATGGGGGTGGTGGAGTTGGGCTCGGACAGGGAGTAGAGCAGGCCCACCTTCTGGATCTCAGGGTCCTGGGCCAGCATCATGTCCATGATGAGCCCGGTATCCAGGGCATCGCTGGTGCCGGTCACATAGTCGATGCCGGTGAGCTGGGCGGTGGCGGGGTCGGAGATGGCGGCGTAGATCACCGGGGTCTGGGTCTCCTCGGCGCAGACGGTCATGACCTGGGCGGCCGTCGTGGCGATGGGGATGATGGCGTCCACACCGTCCACGATGGCCTGATCGCCGATCTGACGCAGGGTGGTCGGGTCGTTCTGGCCGGACTGGACCTCGTACTCGATCGTGACGCCCTCTTCGGCGGCGATCTCATCCAGCCGGGCGGTGATGGCGGCGGCGATCTCGTCCAGAGAGGCGTGGTCCATCTGCTTGACCACCGCCACTTTGTAGGTGGTCTGTCCGCCGCCGCTCTCCGCGGAGGAGGTGTTGACCGCGGTGCTCTCGCCGGGGGCCTCTCCGCCGGAGCTGCATGCCGCGAGAGAGAGGGCGAAGGCCGCGGTGCAGGACAGGGCCAGGAGCTTCTTCAGGCTGGTGTGCTTTTTCATGGTAGACTCTCCTTTTTGAGTATTGGGCGGCAGATGGAGCCAGCAGATAAAAAAACGGCTTCTGTCCCTTTCTGGGACAAAAGCCGTTATAGCTTCTGCGATACCACCCAAATTGACGCTCGCGCGTCCACTCGCTTCACGCACCATCATGCGTGCCCGATGGATAACGGGTGGGGGCCCGTCGGCACCTACTCGGCCTGTTCCGGCCTTTCGGACCGCCCTCAGGAGTCCATTCACCGGTCCCCTCCCGTCCCGCTTCCACCGTCCGGGACTCTCTATCGTTCGGGGCGCTCCGGCTACTTCTCTCCCTCACTGGTTTGGAAGATATGAGCTTGTAGCCATTATACGCACCGCATCCGGCATTGTCAACCCTTTTTTCGGAGGAAGCTGAATTTCGTCTCAGAACAGACCACCGCTATGAAGATGAGCACGAACCCCACCAGCATCAGCGGCGTGGGCCGCTCCCCGGCGAAGAGGATGGAGAACACCACGCCGAAGGGAGCCTCCAGAGACAGGAGCACCGCCGCCGTGGCGGGGGCGGTATACTTCTGGCCGATGTTCTGGAAGAGCAGGGAGCCGCAGGAGGCAAAGATCACCAGATAGGCCAGGGAGAACACCAGCCCGCCATTGAATGCCTCCACGGGCAGCGGGGCCCGGGTCACCAGCACTCCGATCCAGGAGAAGAGGGCGAAAGAGGCGAACTGGAGGACGGTGAGCATGAAGATGTCCCGGCCTTCGGACCACTTGGACACCGCCACGATGTGGGCGGCGAAGAAGAAGCCCCCGATCAGGGTGAGGACGTCTCCGGAGTTGAAGGCGGAGGCATCGCTTCCGGTGACGGACACCAGCCCGATGCCCGCGATGCAGAGCACGGCGGCCAGCACGTTGTACCGGTCCGGACGGCGGTGGGCGATCGCCCAGTAGAGGAAGGGCACGATCACGCAGTATACGGCGGTGAGGAAGGCGTTCTTCCCCGGCGTGGTCCGCTCCAGGCCAAACGTCTGGAAGGCGTATGCCAGGAAGAGGCACAGGCCCATCACCGTGCCCCCGATGAGGTACTGCCGGTCCACCACCTTCCACCGCTTGATGAACACCAGGCCCAGTACCAGCGCGGCGCAGGTGAAACGGATGGCCAGCAGCCAGAAGGTGGGCAGCACGTCCACGCTGTTCTTCATGACCACGAAGGAGCTCCCCCAGATGACAGTGGCCAGTATGATGAGGGGCGTTGCCAGCTTGGCCAGCACATTGTTCTCTCTATCGGCGCTCATATTGTCCTTCTCCTTTATGTGTGATAAAATGGTCTATCATCCTGCTCTGCCGGGCCATCCGGCCCGGCAGACCTTATCCTGTGGAGGTCACTATGTTACTTTTCGATCTGGACGGCACGCTCATCGATTCCAACGGCATCTGGGAGGACATCGACTTGCAGTTCCTCGGCCGTCACGGTCTCGTCCCCACGGAGGAATACGCCCAGACGGTGGGCCACTCCATCTTCCCCATAGCCGCGCAGTTCACCAGGGACTATTACCACCTGGACATGGAGCCGGAGGCCATCATGGCCGAGTGGATGGAGGGCGCCGGGGACGCCTACGCCGCCGTGGATATGAAGCCGGGGGCCCTGGCCTTCCTCCGCCGCTGCCGGGACGCCGGAGAGCGGATGGCCCTGGTCACCGCCTGCGTCCCCACGCTCTGCCGCACCGCCCTGGCCCGCCATGGCCTGGAGCCCTTTTTTGAAGACGTGATCTTCGCCCAGGAGATGGGCCTGGAGAAGCGGGACCCGGAGGTCTTCCGCCGCACGGCGGAGCGGCTGGGCGTGGATCCGGCCGCCTGTACGCTCTATGAGGACGCCCCCGCCAACTGCGCCTCCGCCAAGTCCGTGGGGATCGCGGTGGTAGGGGTATACGACTACTTCTACGCCAAATACCGGGAGGAGATGGAGCGCATCTGCGACCGGTACATCGAGAGCTTCGAGGCCCTCCTCTGAGCAGCGCCGGCCCCCGCCCCGGACCCATGGTCCGGGGCTTTCTCATCCCTTCTGCGCCTTACGCCTTCTTCATGTGGACGGCCGCCGACTTGAGCATGAGCCGTTTGGTGCCCACCGTGTCGAAGGCGATCTCCAGCAGGGCGTCCCCGCCCATGGGCTGGACGTTGAGCACCGTCCCCCTGCCGAAGGCCTTGTGTACCACCGCGTCCCCCCGCTGGAAGGCGGGCAGGGCGGCGCCGGCGCTCCGCCGGACAGGCGCGCTCCCCCCCGCCGGGCGGCGGGCAGGGCGGGCCTCCCTCTCTCCCGCCGCCGCGTGCCGGGGCGCTCCGCCGCCCCAGGGGGAGCCGTAGCTCCCCCGCTGGAAGCCGCGGGCCTCCTGCCACCGGCCGGAGGCGTCATCCGGCTCGCTGAGATAGCTCCGCCCGCTCTTCTCCACATACTCCTCCGGGATCTCGCCGATGAAGCGGGAGGGGCGGTTGGCGGAGGTGCGGCCGAAGAGCATCCGCTGGGAGGCGCAGGTGAGGTAGAGCTCCTCCTTCGCCCGGGTCATGGCCACATAGCACAGGCGGCGCTCCTCCTCCATCTCCTCGTCGTCGCCGATGGCCCGGTTGCCGGGGAAGATGCCCTCTTCCACCCCCACCACGAAGACCACGGGGAACTCCAGGCCCTTGGCCGAGTGCATGGTCATCATGACCACGCAGTCCTCGTCGGGGTCGTGGCTGTCCAGGTCGGTATAGAGGGCGATCTCGTCCAGGAACCCGGCGAGAGAGGGCTCTTCTCCGGCGTTCTCCAGGTAGCTGTTGATGGAGGTCAGCAGCTCCCGCACGTTCTCCAGCCGGGTCCGGTCCTCCACCGTGTCCTTGGCCTCCAGCGCGGCGGCATAGCCGGTGCGGTCCACCACCTCTTCATAGAAGTCGGGGAGGGAGAGCTCCCCGGAGAGGCGGCGGAGCTCCTCCATCATCTCGGCGAACTGGCCCAGTTTTGCCGCCGCCTTGGCCAGCTCCGGGTACTGCCGGGGACGGCTCACCACCTCCCACAGGCTCTTCCCCTCCCGGGCGGCGATGGCCTGTGCGGTCTCCACCGTCTTGGCCCCGATGCCCCGGGCGGGCACGTTGATGATCCGGGACAGGCGCAGGTCGTCCGCCGGGTTGTTGACCGCGCAGAGGTAGGCCAGCATATCCTTGACCTCCGCCCGGTCGAAGAAGCGGATGCCCCCGATGATGCGGTAGGGCACGCCGTTGCGCTTGAAGGCCTGCTCGATCTGGTTGGACTGGGCGTTCATCCGGTAGAGGACCGCGTGGTCCTTCCAGCGGCGGCCCCGGCCGTACGCGGCCAGGATCTGGGCGGCCACGAACTGGGCCTCGTCGCTCTCGTTCATGGCGGTGTAGGCCTGCACCTTCTCCCCCGCCCCGTGGGCGGTCCAGAGCTCCTTGCCCTTTCGCCCCACGTTGTGGCGGATCACCGCGTTGGAGGCCTCCAGGATGTTCTTGGTGGAGCGGTAGTTCTGCTCCAGCCGGATCACCCTGGCCCCCTTATACTGGTCCTCGAAGGACAGGATGTTCTCGATGGTGGCGCCCCGGAAGCGGTAGATGGACTGGTCGTCGTCGCCCACCACGCAGATGTTCTCCCAGCGGCCCGCCAGAAGGGACGCCAGCCGGTACTGGAGGTTGTTGGTGTCCTGATACTCGTCGATCAGCACATAGCGGAACTTCTTCTGATAGTAGTCCCGCACCTCCTCGTGCTCCTGGAGGAGGCGCACGGCGTCCAGGATGATGTCGTCGAAGTCCAGGGCGTTGGCCTCCCGGAGCCGCCGCTCGTACTCCACATACACCTTGGCGATCCGGGTGAGGCGGAAGTCCTTGGCTGCCTCACACTGCTGGAGGAAGGCCGGACCGGAGAGCATGGCGTCCTTGGCCTTGGAGATGTTGGCGAGGATGGACCGGGGCGGGAATGCCTTCTCATCCATGTTCAGGTCCTTGAGCACATCCTTCACCACCCGCTCGGAGTCGGCGGTATCATAGATGGTGAAGGAGCGGGTGAAGCCCAGCCGCTCGATGTCCCGGCGCAGGATGCGCACGCAGGCGGAGTGGAAGGTGGAGGCCCAGATGTCCGCCGCCGCAGGCCCCAGCATCCGCTCCAGCCGCTCCTTGAGCTCCCCCGCCGCCTTGTTGGTGAAGGTGATGGCGATGATGGACCAGGGGGCGGCGGGGTCCAGGCGGCAGAGCCGCTCCGCCTCCTCCCGGGCCTCGGGGAGGGGATGGACGGCGTAAGCCTCCAGGAAGAGGAGATCGTCCTCCGTCACCTGGGGGGGCACCTCCTCCGAATCGGAGCCCCGGCCGTACTTCATCAGGTTGGCGATCCGGTGGATGAGGACGGTGGTCTTCCCGCTGCCCGCCCCTGCCAGCAGCAGGAGGGGCCCCTCGGTGGCCAGGACCGCCTTCCGCTGCTCCGGATTCAAGTTTTGGAACTCTCCCTCGATGACTTTCCGCCGGGCCCTGCAGAACCGCAGCGCCTCTCGTTCATTGAGCATAGCTTCACCTGTGCTTTCCTTGATCTTCATCCCGTCCCCGACCGTGGCCGGCCCGGGACGCGGCACAGGCTGCCGGAACCGTTCTTTCCGGCAGCCTGCCTATTCCTTCTTTTCACATGTCCTCCCCGCTGGTCCGGGTGAGGAAGGTATCCCGGTAGAGGGCCCTGAGCCCCTCCCACGCCTCCCGGGCCAGGTCCTCCCGGTCGAAGAGGCCGAACACCGTGGGGCCGGTGCCGCTCATGGAGGCCCCCAGGGCCCCGTAGTTCACCAGGGCGGTGCGGATCTCGGCCACCTCCGCCCCCTGTCTGGCGGGGAGCACGTCGGCGAACACGTTGTACATCCGCCGGGCCACCCCCGCCAGGTCTCCGTCGCGCAGGGCGGCGATCGCCCCCTCCGTATCCGGGCGGCAGCGGAGCTTCACCCCGTCCACCGCCCGGAAGAGCTCGGGGGTGGAGATGGAGAAGGCGGGCTTGCAGATCACCACATGGCACCTGGGCAGGGCGGGGAGGGGTGTGAGCCGTTCTCCGCGCCCCTCGGCCAGCGCAGTGCCCCCCAGCACGCAGTAGGGCACGTCGGAGCCCACCTCCATGCCCAGGGCGGCCAGCTCCATCCGGCTGAGGCCCACTCCCAATCCCTCGTTGAGGGCCCGGAGCACCGCTGCGGCATCGGAAGAGCCGCCCCCCATGCCGGCGCACACCGGCACCCGCTTCTCGATGGCGATGGACAGGCCGTCCGCCCGCTTCCCGCTGCGCTCCTGGAGCTTCAGCGCCGCGGCGGCGGCCAGGTTCTTCTCGTTGTTGGGGAGGAAGCTCAGATCGGTGCGCACTTCCAGTCCCCGCCCGGTGCCGGTCTCCAGCTCGATCCGGTCCGCCAGTTCCACCGACTGCATCACCATGCGCAGGTCGTGGTACCCGTCCGGCCGCTTGCCCAACACGTCCAGGGTCAGATTCAGCTTGGCTGGGGCCAGGACCACCTGTTTCATCATGCATCCATCCTCTTTATGTCTTGCGGATCGTTCAGCGGATCTTCCGCCCCTCCAGGTAGAAGCGCTTGTCCTGTGCCTCCCCCATAGAGAAGGTCTTCCGGGGCAGGACCCCGTCATGGATCACCGTGGGGAAGAGCTCCTCCTTCCCCATCGCGGGGAGGAGGAAGGCCAGGTCCCCGGGCTGGGCGCCCAGAGCGGCGGCCACCTCTTCTCCGTGTATGTAGTCGATACGGCCCCTGTAGATGGTGAGCCACCGGTCCAGGAAGGTCTGAAGGGTGGCCACAGGCAGCCGTGCGGAGGGCTTAGGCACCGTGATGGCCCCGGCGCCCCCCGCATGGACGTAGCGGAGCACATGGCCCTCCCCCGTCCCCTCGTAAGAGCCGGGATAGGCCTCTTTCAGATCCCGGAGCAGGGCCTCCGGGTCCACCCCGAAGAGCACCCGGTGGATGGGCTCGAACACCAGGGAGGGGTCGTGGAGATCCACCAGCTCCACCAGGGCGTAGCGGGCGGGCAGCGCTCCCCAGCTCTCCCGGGGCAGCCGCTCCTTCTGCCGCTCATAGCACGCCTTGGCCGCGGCCAGGGAGTGGTTCCCGTCCCCCACGGCGAAGAGCATCACCGGCAGATCCTCCCCGCCGTACCGGGCGCGGAACGCCTCCGGGTCCGCCAGGGCCCGGAGGGCGGCGGCCACCTGCTCCTGCTCCCCCTCTCCCAGCAGCCAGCCCCGCACATGGCCCGCCCCCTCCATGAGGTCGAAGTCATAGAGGGGCTCCATGTGCCCCCTGGCGCCCGCCAGAGGGGCGATGACCGTGCCCTCGGGGTCATCGGTGAGCATCATCACATGGGACAGCTCCACCGGGGCGTTCTTCCGCACCGCCACCCTGGGCGGGATGCGGCTGAGCACCGTCCCCTCGGTGGCCCGGATGCGGGCGGCGCTCCCCGCCTCATAGTCGTAGTCCTCCAGGTCCACCATGCCCACCAGGCCCCGGCGGACCTGTCCCGAGGACAGTGTCCGCTCCACATAGACCAGGGCGTCCGGGCGCTCCTGGAACACCCCCTCCCGGAGATAGCGGCTCATGGTGTTGGTCACGTCCATGATGTCCGTCTCCACATTGGGGCCGTCCAGGGAGCTCTCCGGCAAGATCATGTGGAGGGTGGATGGGGCGCTCCCCACGAAGCGCTCCACCCGGGCCCAGTACTCGGGCTGCGAGGTGTATTGGTCGCAGGCCACCACAGACCACTTGGTCATATCGCAGCCCGCGGGCAGCAGGATATCAGCCGGCCGGAAGGGCAGGCCGTCGAATCGGTGTGTCATCTTCCTTGGTCGCCTCCGTGTCTGACAGGATGGGATCAGTCCATGGCCCCCCGGATGGCGGAGAGCAGCTCATCGAAGGTCTCATAGGCGGGGATATCCGGGTTGTCCGCCCGGATCTGCGCCGGGCTCTTGAAGAGGAACCCCGCCTTGCCGGCCCGGATCATGGCCAGGTCGTTGAAGCTGTCCCCGCTGGCGATGGTCTCGTACCCGATGGACTGGAGGGCCCGGACCGTGGTGAGCTTGGACTGCGGGCAGCGCATCTTGAAGCCGGTGATGGCTCCGTCAGGGGCCACCTCCAGAGTGTTGCAGAACAGGGTGGGCCACCCCAGCTTCTTCATCAGCGGCTGGGCGAACTGCTCGAAGGTGTCGCTGAGGACGATCACCTGGGCCTGGGCCCGGAGCGCGTCCAGGAACTCCTTCGCCCCCGGCAGCGGGTCGATCCCGGCGATCACCGCCTGGATCTCCCGGAGGCCCAGTCCGTGCTCCCGGAGCACGGAGAGCCGCCAGTCCATCAGCTTCTCATAGTCGGGCTCGTCCCGGGTGGTGCGTTTGAGCTCCGGGATGCCGCTGGCCTCGGCGAAGGCGATCCAGATCTCGGGGACCAGGACGCCCTCCATGTCCAAGCATACCAGATACATAGCTCGTCTCCTCTCCGCCTCGGGTCACTCGCCCCGGCTCTGTTTCTTTTTCAGGTTGGTCAGGAAGTTGTCCATCCGGGTGAGGGCCTCGGCGATGTCCTTCATGGAGGTGGCGTAGCAGCAGCGGACGAAGCCCTCGCCGCCCTGGCCGAAGGCGTTGCCGGCGATCACCGCCACCTTCTCCTCCATAAGGAAGCGCTCGCAGAACTCCTCGGACGACAGGCCGGTGCTCCGGATATCGGGGAACACATAGAAGGCGCCCCGGGGCTCGAAGCAGGGCAGACCGATCCGGCGCAGCCCCTCCACCAGATAGCGGCGGCGGCCGTCATACTCGTCCCGCATCCGCTCGATGTCCTTGTCGCCGCTGCGCATGGCCTCGATGGCCGCGTACTGGCTCATGGTGGGGGCGGACATGATGCCGAACTGGTGGAGCTTGAGCATCTGGCTGATGAGCTCCTTGGGCCCGCAGAGGTAGCCCATGCGCCAGCCGGTCATGGCGTGGCTCTTGGAGAAGCCGTTGACCACCAGGGTCCGGTCATACATATCCGGCAGGTTCGCGATGGACACATGGTGCTGCCCATAGGTGAGCTCGGCGTAGATCTCGTCGGAGACCACCATGATGTCGGTGCCCCGCAGCACCTCGGCGATGGCCTCCAGGTCCTGCCGCTCCATGATGCCGCCGGTGGGATTGTTGGGATAGGGGAGCACCAGCACCTTGGTCCGGGGCGTGATGGCCGCCCGCAGGGCTTCGGGGGTCAGGCGGAACTCGTCCTCCGCCTTGGTCTCCACATAGACGGGGGTGCCGCCGGCCATGGTGGTCAGGGGCCCGTAGCAGACGAAGGAGGGCACGGGCACGATCACCTCGTCCCCCGGGTCCACCAGGCAGCGGAGGGCCAGGTCGATGGCCTCGCTGCCGCCCACGGTGACGATGATCTGGCTGGCGAAGTCGTATCGGAGCTGGAAGCGGCGCTCCAGATAGGAGGCGATCTCCCGGCGGAGGCCGGCCATGCCGGCGTTGGAGGTATACTTGGTGAAGCCCTTCTCCAGAGAATAGATGCCCGCGTCCCGGATGTGCCAGGGGGTCACGAAATCCGGCTCGCCGATGCCCAGGGAGATGGCGTCTTTCATCTCCTCCAGGATATCGAAGAACTTCCGGATGCCCGAGGGCTGCACCCCCTTGATCCGGTCGGACAGAACGAGATCGTAATTCATGTGAAGATCAGCTCCCTCTCCTGCTCCTCTCTCTTTTCGAAGATCAGGTGTTTTTCCTTATACTTTTTCAGGATGAAATGGGTGGCCGTGCCTGTGACGTCCTCCAGCGTAGCCAGCCGCTCGCCCACGAACTGGGCCACCTCTTTGAGGGTGCGGCCGGAGATGATGACCGTCAGGTCGAAGGCGCCCGACATCAGGTAGACGCTCTCCACCTCATCGTACTGATAGATCCGCTCCGCCACCCGGTCGAAGCCCTCGTTGCGCTGGGGGGTCACCTTCACCTCGATGAGGGCGGTGACGCTCTCCCGGTCGGTGCGGTCCCAGTCCACGATCGCCTTGTAGCCCAGGACGATCTTATCCCGCTCATAGCCTGCGATGGCGGCCTTGACCTCGTCCACCGTCATCTCCGCCATGGACGCCAGCTGCTCCGGGGTGAGGGTGCAGTCCTCCTCCAGGAGCCGCAGCAGCTTGGTATTCATACGCATTCCTCCGATCTCTCCAAAGAGCAAATATAATGGTTTATTATATACCTATCGGCATGGGTCGGCAAGCCCGGATCTTGTAAATGGCCGCAGGGCGCCCCATCCGGCCCGCGGACGCTTGCCGCCGCAGGGCCCCTGTGGTATGATAGGGGACGATCTTGATAGAAAGGGATGCTGTTCCATGAGAGGAATGAGGCGGAAACGGGCTCTTGCCGTTGCGGCAGTTGAGGGAAAGGATGTGATGTCATAGAGCTGTAGATGAATGAAAGGAGCGCGACCCCTATGCGGCCCATCCCAGACCCCAACACGGTCTTCCCCAACGACTACCACACCTCCTGCTTCCTGAAGAACGTGATCACCGCCCCCAACATCTCTGTGGGCGACTATACATATTACGACGACCCCGTGGATCCCACCGGCTTTGAACGCAACAACGTCCTCTTCAATTGGCCGGGATTCGGCGACCATCTGCGGATCGGCAAGTTCTGTTCCATCGCCAGCGGCGTCAAGTTCATCATGGGCCCCGCCAACCACCGCATCAGCAGTGTGACCACCTATCCCTTCCACGTCTTCGGCGGCGCCTGGGGGGAGAACGCTCCGCCCCATCTGGACCAGCTGCCCCGAAAGGGGGACACCGTCATCGGCAACGACGTGTGGATCGGCCGGGAGAGCGTCATCCTGCCCGGCGTCCATATCGGGGACGGCGCCATCGTGGCCGCCTGTTCCGTGGTCACCCGGGATGTGGAGCCCTACGCCGTGGTGGGCGGCGACCCCGCCCGCTTCCTGAAGAAGCGGTTCGACGACGGGCTCATCTCTCTCCTGCTGGAGCTGAAGTGGTGGGACAGCAGCCCGGAGGACCTGGTGGAGCTCCTCCCGCTCCTGTGCGATCCCGACCTGGAGCGGGTGCGTTCCGTGCTGACCGCGCGCCTCCGTGGCGGCTGACCGCTGCTCTCGCCCCTCTGGCCCCGTCCGGGCGGTCCGACGGCCTTCGCGTCGGCGCCTTCGGCATACCTGCGGCTCTCCCCGAATGGGGAGGGCCGTTTTTTTCTCTTGACTTTAATAAAATTTATGCCTATACTTAATTTAGTTAAAATAAAGATCAAGATAGGAGGTACACAATGTCTATCTCTGTGGTCCCGGAGTGGATGAGCGAGCTGGAGGAAGAGGACATGGCCTTCATCCGCCGCTTCCTGCTGGCCTCCGGCTCCCTGAAAGAGGTGGCCGGGGAGTACGGCGTCAGCTATCCCACGGTCCGGCTCCGGCTGGACCGGCTCATCCAGAAGATCCGCCTGGCCGACGACCGGGCGGCAGATCCCTATGTAGCCCTGATCAAGCGGCTGGCAGTCAACGATAAGATCGACTTCGAGGCCGCCAAGCTCCTCATCCAGGCCTATCGGAAACAAAAGGAGGGTGCCCCGTCATGAACATCATGTCTGTCTTCATCCCAGTGGCCTTTTTGGTCTATCTGATCCTGCCCACCGCCCTGCTGGGCCTGTTGGAGTATTTCCTGGCCCGGACAGAGAGCCCCTGGCCCGGCCGGGTGCTGCCCATCCTCTCCGGCGTCTACTCCCTGTTCATGGCCCTCATGGTCCTGCTCAACCTCACCGCCGGCGCCAGCCTCCTCTCTCTGCTCCTCCTCCCCGCCGGCCTCCTGCTCCTTTTGAACATCCCCACCGCCATCTTCATCCTCATCTACCGCACCACACGGAAGCGGCGGCGGCAGGACCGGGACATAGACAAAATGAATATCCAGGACCTGTGATATCCCTCTTGCCCCTGCCCCGAGATCGTGCTATGCTGGTACAAAATGTGGAACGAAGGGGCATGATCGCCATGTTACAAGAACTTCGGGCTTCGCTGATGGGCCTTTCCGTTTTCCGTCCCCTGCTGGGCGAGCCGCTGATGGAGCGGCTCCGCGCCCTGCTGGACCACCTGGTCCGCGGAGAGGGGGAGCCCGCCCTGGAGGACTACGTCCAGGTCTTCTACCTCCTGCAGGAGGCCGGCTATGACGGCCCCGGCGGATGGCTGTGGGACCGGCTGCGTTACCTGGACTCTCCCTATCCCGCCGCCCTGGCCCGGGGCGCCTGTCCCGCCGCCCTGGAGGGGGCCGCCCGTCAGGACGTGGACACCCTGTCCCGGCTCGCCGGTCTGGACTGCGGGGCGCTGACCGACGCTCTGGCCGGCCTTCTCCCCCCCGCCTTTTCCTCCGCCCTCGCCCGTCTCCCCCGCTGGGAGAAGGGGCTCCCCTTCACCTTTGAAGAACTGCGCCGGTTCTACCAGGTACACGGCTCCGGCCTCTTCGCCCAGTACCGGGCTTTCCTCTGGTATGACGGCTCTCTCATCCCGGTGGCCTCCCCCGACTGCCCCGCCGAGGATGAGATGCTGGGCTACACCCGGCAGCGGGAGCAGGTCATCGCCAACACCCGGGCCTTCCTGGAGGGACAGCAGGTCAACGACGTGCTCCTCTACGGGGACAGCGGCACCGGCAAATCCGCCACTGTCAAGACCCTGCTCTCCGTCCCCGGCTTCGACGCTCTGCGGCTCATCGAGATCCAAAAGGACGGCCTGCGGGACATGGCGGGACTGATCCGCTCCCTGGCCGGGCGGCAGCAGAAGTTCATCCTCTTCATCGACGACCTGGCCTTCGACCAGGATGACCGGACCTACTCCCTGGTCAAGACCATCCTGGAGGGCGGTCTGGAGCGCCGCCCCAACAACGTGGCCATCTACGCCACTTCCAACCGCCGCCTTCTGGTCCGCCAGACCTTCAGCGACCGGGCGGGGGACGAGGTGGACCGGCAGGAGACCATCCAGGAGAAGACCGCCCTCTCCGACCGCTTCGGCCTGCGCATCCCCTATCTGGCCCTGAGCAAAGGGGAGTTCCTGGACCTGGCCGTGGAGATCTGCCGCCGCCAGGGGGTGGACCTCCCCGAGGAGGCCGTCCGCCGCGAGGCGGTGCGCTGGGACATGCGTTCCCCCAACCGCACTCCCCGTGGGGCCCGCCAGTTCGCCGCCAGCCTGCGGGCCCGTTGAGCCCTCCAACTGGAGAGCCCCGGCAGACCGATGGTCTGCCGGGGCTCAGACTGTCGAAAAAGAGGGACCAGGCTGGAGAAGCAACGGGGGGATAGTGTGAAAGGGGGGCGGTGAGCCCCCACTTTCGCGTGCAGTCGAGAACATTTTGACGCAAGTCAAAATGTCAGACAGCGTGTCGAAAAAGTCAAGAGACTTTTTCGACACGCTGAGCCCCGGCAGACCGATAATCTGCCGGGGCTCTTTTCCTGCCCTGTGAAAAGCCGCCCCCCGGCCCTGGAAGAGGGCAGAGGGGCGGCTTTCATGCCTTATCCGTTCCTATGCGGATAAGCGATCAGAGCTCATCTCTGTGGCGGACACGGTTCACCGCTTTGGTGATCTCACTGAGCACCAGGGGCACCAGGCCCAGGCACACCACCACGACCCACTCGGGAGCGGTGAGGCTGGTGATGCTGAAGATGCTCTGCAGGGGCGGGATCAGCAGGACCGCCAGCTGGAGGACCAGGCCGATGAGGAACGCCTTGTTCATGGTCTTGTTGGAGAACAGGCCGATCTGGAAGATGGACAGGCGCTCGCTGCGGACAGCGAAGGCGCGGGTCAGCTCGCAGAAGACCAGAGTGGCGAAAGCCATGGTATTGGCCGTACCGTCGGCCACGGCGGGGTCGGACATGACGTACTCGCCCAGGGCATAGGCCAGCAGGGTGATCACGCCTACCAGCACGCCGTAAAACACCATGCTTACGGCAAAGCCATTCGCAAAGATGCTGGCCTTGGGGTCGCGGGGTTTCTGCTTCATGATGCCTGCCTCAACAGGTTCCATGCCCAGAGCCAGGGCGGGCAGAGAGTCGGTCACCAGGTTCAGCCACAGCAGCTGGATAGGCACCAGAGGCATCTGGTGGAAATTCAGGGCGGTGGCGACAAAGATGGTGATGATCTCGCCGATGTTGCAGGAGAGCAGGTACTGGATGGATTTCTTGATGTTGGCGTAGATGCCGCGCCCCTGCTCCACCGCGTGGACGATGGTGGCGAAGTTGTCGTCGGTCAGGATCATATCAGCGGCGCCCTTGGCCACATCGGTGCCGGTGATACCCATGGCGCAGCCGATGTCGGCCACCTTCAGGGCGGGGGCGTCGTTGACGCCGTCACCGGTCATGGCCACTACCCTTCCCTTGGACTGCCATGCCTGGACAATACGCATCTTGTGCTCGGGGGACACACGGGCATACACCGCATATCTCTCCACGTTCTGCTCCAGAGTGGGCTGGTCCATGGCGTCCAGATCCTCTCCGGTGATGGCCATATCGCCGTCCCGGAAGATGTCCAGTTCCTTGGCGATGGCCACAGCGGTGAGCTTGTGGTCGCCGGTGATCATGACCGGACGGATACCGGCGGCGTAGCACTCGGCCACGGCCTGCTTGACCTCCATGCGGGGCGGGTCGATCATGCCCACCAGGCCCACGAAGGTCAGGCCGGTCTCCAGGCTCTCGGTGGTGAGCTCGGCGGGGACGGCCTCCACGTCTTTATAGGCCACGCCCAGCACGCGCAGGGCCCGGGAAGCCATCTCCTCGTTCTTCTCCACGGCCGCGTCGGCAGTGGCCTTGTCGATATTGCAGCGGCGCAGCAGCACATCGGGCGCGCCCTTGACCATGACGCGGTACTTGCCCTCGAAGGGGTGGACGGTGGACATGAGCTTCCGGTCGGAGTCGAAGGGCAGCTCCGCCACACGGGGCATGGTCTTCTCGATCTCGTTCTTGTCCAGGCCCTCCTTCACGGCGATATCCACGAAGGCGGTCTCGGTGGGGTCGCCGGCGGTCTTGGGCCCGCCGTTCTCGTCGTAGGTCAGGACGGTGTCGTTACACAGGGAGCCGATGGTGAGGGCGAGGGCCCGCTCATCCTCCGCAGCGGTCCACACGTCCACCACGGTCATCTTGTTCATGGTCAGGGTGCCCGTCTTATCCGAACAGATGACGGAGGCGCAGCCCAGGGTCTCCACGGCGGGCAGCTTCTTGATGATGGCGTTGCGCTTGACCATGCGCTGCACGCCCAGGGCCAGCACGATGGTGACCACGGCGGCCAGTCCCTCGGGGATAGCGGCCACGGCCAGGGACACGGCGGTCATGAAGATCTCCAGCAGCTCCATGCCGTGGAGCAGTCCCACGCCGAACATGACCACGCACACGGCCAGGCAGATGATGGACAGGGTCTTGGAGATCTCGGCCATCTTCTTCTGGAGGGGGGTCTGGTTGTCGTCCTCGGTGGTCAGCATCTGGGCGATGCGGCCCACCTCGGTCTCCATGCCGGTGGAGGTGACCACACAGGTGGCGCGGCCGTTGGTGATGACGGTGGAGGAGATGACCATGTTCTTCCGGTCGCCCAGAGTGGTCTCCTCGGGAAGAGAGTCAATCACTTCCTTGCTTACAGGTACGGACTCGCCGGTCATGGCGGATTCGTCCGCCTTCAGGTTGGCGCACTCCAGGATACGGGCATCGGCGGGGACCAGATCGCCCGCCTCCAGCACGATGATATCGCCGGGCACCAACTGGCTGGTCTCCATGCGGACGATCTCGCCGTCCCGGATGACTTTCGCCAACGGCGCGGACATCTTCTGCAGGGCCTCCAGGGCCTTGTTGGCGTTGTCCTCCTGGGAGATGGAGATCACCGCGTTGATCACCACGATCAGGAGGATGATCGCCGAATCCACCCAGTCGGTGAAGCCGCTGGACACATAGGAGAGCACGGCGGCCGCCAGCAGCACGATGATCATGGGATCCCGGAGCTGGTCCAGGATACGCTTGAGCATGCTGTCCTGCTTGTGGCCCTCCAGCTCGTTGGGGCCGTACTTCTCCAGACGGGCCTTCCCCTCCTGGGCGGAGAGACCGGCCTTGGGATCAGCGCCTAGTTCTTTCAATACCTCATCTTGGGTGAGATGATGCCATGTTTTCATGCAACGTTTGTCTCCTAACATTTTGATCTTGCGCGAATTACAGCGAAAGAATCACCACATGACAGCCCACACGCCAAAGAAGATTGCGGTCAGCACCACGAAGAATACGATGCAGTAACCCATGATGTCTTTCATCTTCAGGCCGGCGATGCCCAGAAGGGGGATCGCCCAGAAGGGCTGAATGATATTGGAGATCGTCTCGCCTGCAGTAAATGCAATAAGGAACTTGTTGGGCTCCAGGCCGACGGACAGGGCCGCTTCGCCCAGAGCGGGACCGGCCACCATGAAGATACCGCCGGAGGAGGGGATAAAGAAGTTGATGATGGCCATGCAGATGTAGCACAGGAAAGGATAGGTGGTAGCATTGGAGTTCTCTGCAAAAGCGTTAGCAATGATCGCTACCAGGCCGGAGGTAGACATCATGCCCTGGATACCGGCATAGAAGGGGAACTGAACCAGCACGCCGTAGGCACTGCGCACGCCCTCTTCGCAGGCATTGAGCAGATTACGGGGAGAGCCGTGGCACAGAATGCCGATCATCAGGAGCATGAAGTTCATGATGTCCAGGTTCAGGTCAAAGCCCTCGGTGTAGAACCAGTAGACCAGGTATACGATACCGGCGATGCCGATGATAAAAGTAGTGATGAAGCTATTGTCCACCCGCTCGGCAAAGGTCATCTCGCTCTTGTCCTTGTGGTTGGACTTCATAGCCATCACGGCCTCTTCCTGGGCAAGGAAGCGGTCCAGAATGTCCTTGGGCATCTCAGGCGTATCCTTGGGGGAAGTATGGATCAGGGCGGCCAGCAGCGGCACCACAATTACCAGGCCCAGAACCTGCGCAAGGAGCAGCGAGGGCTCAAACACGGTCTGACTCAGGGGGATCAGGCCCAGCATGTCTTCCATAAAATAGCCAGGGGTATTTACCAGCAGGAACTCGGAGCCGGAGATGCCGAACAGGCCGCAGCTGATAGCGCCGGTGTAAGCCACGGCTACGTACAGCTTGAAGTCCACCCGGCGGAGGTTCAGTGCCACGGAGCGGGCCAGAATGGCACCGGCCACCAGGCCGAGGCCCCAGCTGATCCAGCCCAAGAAAGCACTGGCGATGGCCACGAACACCACGCCTTGAATTGCGTTTTTAGGCAGCTTACACAGGGAAACCAGTGCACGCTTGATGGGAGGGGCCTCAGAGACAATGTAGCCGGTGGCGATAATCATTGCCATCTGCATGCTGAAGGACAAGAAGCCCCAGAATCCCTGGCCCCAATAGACAACCATGTCCAGAGGGCCGGAATCGGTGAGCACAAGGCCCATGATAAAGGTGATAAATGTCAGCACGAAAGCCAACACAATTGCGTCGGGCAGGACCTTATCCATGCCCAGGTTCAGTGCACCACAAATCTTGCGAAGTGCATTGCGCATTAATGTTCCCTCTCTTTCTGTCACGTTTCTGCTTCACGACAGTTGGGGAGAGACCTCCCGCACGGTATATGCTCCTTTTATTCCACCTCCTTAAAATATCTGGATATGCTGGGCGCGGACAGCGCGCCTCGGGATCATATCAGATCCTCTCCCTGTGAGGCGCGGCCGGGATGGACACGAAACGGGGAAGAGATGTCCTCCTGTCCGACGTACAGGCCTCCTCCTTAAACATCCTGTCCGCCGTAAGGAAAACACGCTCCAGATCTCTCGCAAAAAAAAAGCAGAGACCTTCTGTTCAGCCGTGCGTGATCCCAACACAACTGAACAGGTCTCTGCGTTCCAGTCGGTCCGGTCTGCGGCGTACCCCAGACGTGATGACGAACCAAACTCTCAAGCCAAGCTTGATGCATACTCCCCTGTTCATAAAAATGAACTGCCTGTTCACATCCCGTTCATGATTGTACCATCCGCTTTGAAAAAAATCAATGCTTTCCGTGCTTTCGAGGAAAAAAATTTCATTTTTGTGCCTATGGCTGGTTTTATGGTTAACTTTTAGCCGTGTTTTTTGTTTAATTTACAATAATTTATGCCCTTTTATCCATTATTT
>DWZK01000075.1 GCA_019117605.1 Candidatus Intestinimonas stercoravium
CGCTGTCTGACATTTTGACTTACGTCAAAATGTTCCTGACTGTACGCGAAAGTGGGGGCTCACCGCCCCCCTTTCACACTATCCCCCCGCTGCTTCTCCAGCGTTGTACCACTTCTTCGACAGGCTGAAAAGAGCGGAGCCATCACAGATGGCTCCGCTCTTTTCTCTTCTATGATCGGATGGACGGGCAGCACGGCGGTATCAGCTCCCGCCTATCCCCAGCTGCCCCTGCAGATAGGCGGTGAACAGGCTGCACCCCACCTCCTTGGCAACAGAGAGGAGCGCGCCGCCGCAGCGCCTCAGCACCGCCTTCAGCTTCCCCGCATCCTCGTCTTCCAGCGCCTCCCGCAGCTGTGTCGTCTCCCCCAGGAGGACGTCCGCCTCATCGGTGCCCTTTTCCCGCAGGTATGCTTTGATGTCGCCCAGCTCCCTCAGGATCGCCGTCAGCTCCCCGGCCGTCGGAGCGCTCTGCGTGAGGCTGACGTTCACCGCAGCGTTCTCCCCGGCGTGGTCCCCGATGATGCTGCCGGTCACGGGGCTGTTCTCAAAGATGTATTTTTTGTCTCCCATATGATCCCCTCCCACGATCACGTTTTTCGCCTGGATCTCGATATGTCCCTGGGCCACCGGGCGGCTGTCCCTGGTGTGGTCCCTGCAGTACCGCTCCCACAGGGCCTGGATATGTCCCATGGCCAGCGTCCCAGGGGCCTCCTCCCGGGTGGAGAGGACGGAAGTCCTGGCCTTCTCCTCCTCCCCCTGATAGGCGTTGCCGCTGTCCCTGCCATAGTGCCGCTGGGGCTCGCCGGTGAGGCGGAAGAGGATCAGCTGGCAGATGCTGACATAGGGATAGATACGGACGGGGCAGGGCGCGTGGTTCACCAGCTGAAGGGGCATGGCCCCGTAGTAGCCGGGGTTGATATACGCCCCGGTGCAGTGGACGGACAGGCCCATCCGGGCCACCCGGCTCCGCCCCTCGATCCGGCCGCTCAGGCCCTCCCCGATGTACATCTGCTCATACACCTGGCCGAAGATGACCTCTCCCGGGGGCAGGTCCAGAGGCTCGCCGGGCTCCAGGAAAAATTCCTCCATCCGCTGGCGGAGATAGGCGCCGCCGTCGTTCTCCCGGATGTCCAGCAGATCCACTCCGGGCCTGAAGCGGAGGAAGCGGTCGTCCAGCCGCAGATCCACCGAGGCGGGCTGGATCTGTACATCCTGGAAGGGGAGCCCCTCCCGGAACCCCCTGAGGATCAGTTCTCTCGTCCGAAGGGCCTTGTAGATCTCCCCATCGTGCAGCTGCATAGGCGATGCCTCCTCCTCTGCCGTCCTTTCACCGCCGGGCCAAGTCATCCGCCCGCTCGCCGGTGGCGCGGACCAGCACCTTCTCCCCGTCCTGTCCCGCCAGGGCATAGCGCTCCAGGGTCTCTGAGTGGACCACGGACACCTCCGGCGGCACCGGCCGTCCGGAGGGGGCGGGCCCGTCCTCGGTCCGGACGAACCGCCGGACCGTCTGCCCATCCACCTCCTGTGTCCCGAAAAACATGTCCCAGGGCCGGATCCAATACCCATAGGGCTCGTACATCTGCCGGTAGAAGACATAAGGGGCGCCGCTCTCCGCGTCCGCCGCCGGCGAGAGGACCTCGTAATACTTCCCTTTATAGTGCCTGTAGACGCCTTTGATGTCCAAAGCTTTCCGCCTCCTCGATATACTGGGCCGCGCCCCTCTCTGCGGGGGCGCGGGATATCCTCGTCACGCCCCATTATAGCATACATCCGCTGTCCGTCCAACCGCAAAAGGCGGCGGGGCCCCCGCTCCATCTTGAAGGGGGCAGTCCCTTTATGGTATAGTTAGGGCGTGCAGGAGCGGTCTGTGGACCGCTCTCATACCGACAGACCAGGAGGGGACCATGGAGAGGAGAAAGCGCAGGCATCGGGAACTGCTCCGGAGGCTGCGGGTCGATCTGGCTGTATTCCTGATACTGATCCTGATCGGCCTGGCCAGCTACCAGACGATCCGGACGGTGTTGCTGAGGAACGCCCAGGACCTGGGGGATTCTCTGGCGGCCAACTATGCCGGAGAGGTGGACAACGATCTGCAGGTATATGAGACCCTGCTGGTCTTCGCGGGGGATGCCCTGGAGTCCCAGGTGGTCTCTGGAGCGGGGACGGGGGAGATATCCGCCTGGCTCCAGCGGTACTATGCCCGGCTCCAGTCCATCCTCGGGGCAGGAGCGGTGGACCCTTATGCGTTGGTGGACGGACAGATCGCGGCGGCCAATCCCTGGGAAGGGGACGAGACCTACGACTACGCCCGGGCCGAGTGGTATGGGCGGGCCATGGCGGCCCCGGGGGAGGTGGTGTTCACCGATGTGTATCAGGACGCGATCTACCGGCGCTCGGTGGTCACCCTGGCCCTGGCCTGCGATGACGAGACCGTGATCGCCTTCGACATCTTCCCCGAGAATTTCCACTTCCAGACCAATATGGCGGAGCTGCCCGAGTCCGCCTCCTTCTTCCTCTGTGACGGACTGGGCACCCTCATCTACACGCAGACCGGCCTGGACCGGCCTGAGGAGGAGGTCCAGGCCTATGTGTGCGGCCTGCGGGATCAGATCCGCAGCGGCGCCCTGGACGCATACGACGCCAGCGTCACCGACCTGGATGGGGAGCAGCGGGGCATCTACTATTACGAACTGCCCAACGGCTGGCTGTCCATCGTGACCGTCCCCTTCACCTCCATATTGAGGGACCTGCGGGCCTTTACCGCCGGCTTCCTGGGGGTGTTCCTGCTGGTGTTCCTCCTCTTCGCCGTCTTTACCTGGCGTGAGGTGAAGGTGAACGCCAAGATGGAGCGTACCAACGAGACCGTGCGGGTGCTGGGCAATTCCTACTACGCCCTCTACCGGGTGGATTTCGGTCAGGGTACCTATGAGATGATCAAGGGCTCGGACTATATACGCCGGCGGATGCCCCCCGCCGGCCGGTACGAGGACCTGCTCCGGGTGATGCAGGAGGTCATCGACGACGACTCCCGCGGGGAATATGTCGAGAGCTTCTCCATCCCCAATATCCACAGGCTGGTGGCCCACAAGATCCGGGACTTCGGCGGGGACTTCCGCCGCCGGTTCGGCGCGGAGTACCGCTGGGTCAGCGTGCGGGTGCTCTTCGACGAGTCCCTGGCCCCCGAGGAAGTGGTGCTCTGCTTCCGCGAGGTGGATCAGGAGAAGCAGCACCAGCTCCAGGAGCGGAAGCTGCTGGAGGACTCCCTCCGGGCCGCCCGGCAGAGCGAGGCGTCCAAGCAGGCCTTCTTCAGCAACATGTCCCACGACATGCGCACCCCGCTCAACGCCATCATCAACCTATCCGGCCTGGCGGAGGCCTCGGCGGAGGACCCGGAGAAGACCCGGGCCTATCTCCGGAAGATCGACGTCTCCAGCCGCCAGCTCCTCCAGCTCATCAACGACATCCTGGACATGTCCCGGATGGAACAGGGCCGGATGCTGTTCAACGACCAGGAGCTGGACCTGGCCGAGTGCATGGAGGAGTGCGTCTCCCCCTTCCGGGCCCAGGCGGAGAAAGAGGGGAAGGAGTTCCAGCTCCAGTGCGACCTCCAGTGCCGGTGGGTGATGGCGGACCGGCTGCGCATCAGCCAGATCATGAACAACCTTCTCTCCAACGCCTTCAAATTCACCGCTCCGGGAGACCTCATCTCGGTGGCGGTGGTCCAGCTGGACCAGCAGGAGTACGCCAAATACCGGATCGTAGTCTCAGACACGGGGATCGGCATGTCCCAGGAGTTCCTTCCCCATCTCTTCGAGCCCTATGCCAGAGAGACCCGGTTCAGCGCCAAGCCCACCCTGGGCACAGGCCTGGGGATGCCCATCGTGAAGAACCTGGTGGAGCAGATGGAGGGCCACGTCTATGTGGAGAGCGAACAGGGAAAGGGCACCACCTTCACCATCGTCCTCCCTCTCCTCACCGCGCCCCGCGGCCAGGAGGAGGGGGGAGCGCGCTCCCATGGGCAGGGGGCCCCGTCCTTCCACCTCTCCGGCAAGCGGGTGCTGCTGGCCGAGGACAACGAGATCAACATGGAGGTCGCCACCGAGCTGTTGTCCGCGGCAGGGTTGGAGCTCACTCAGGCATGGAACGGCCGGGAGGCCCTGGATGCCTTCCGTGCCTCCGAGCCCTTCTGGTTCGACGTGGTGCTCATGGACATGCAGATGCCTGAGATGGACGGATGCGAGGCGGCCCGGCGCATCCGGCGGCTCCGGCGGCCGGACGCCCGGACGGTCCCCATCATCGCCGTCACCGCCAACACCTTCGCCGAGGACATCGCCGCCACCGAGGAGGCGGGGATGGACGCCCACATCTCCAAGCCCATAGACTTCAGCGACCTCTGCCGCACCATGGAGCGGCTCATCCGGGAGAGGAGACAGACACAGGGGGGAGAGACAGGATGAAACATACCATGCGGTTCTTGTGGGTCAGCCTCTGCTGTATCGCCCTGTTGTGTGTGGGGGTATTCGTCTGGCTCACCCTCTTCATGATACGGGAGAGCGACCGCACCATCACCCAGACGGCCAATCTCTACATGGAGGAGATCAACACCCAGCTCCAGCGGCACTTCGACTCTCTGGTAGAGCTGCGGCTCATGCAGGTGGAGGGCATCGTACAGGTCATCCCTCCCGAGGCGGTGACCACCATCGACGACCGGATCGCCTCCGGTATGGGCGAGAGCGCCCGCTCCCGGGAGTTCGTCTACCTCTCCCTCTGCAACACCCAGGGGGAGACCGATGTGCTCTATGGGGAAGAAGTGGAGATCTTGGGCCTGGAGGACTTCCTCACCGCCATGAACGGTGGGGAGCGGAAGGTGACCATCGGCCGCACCGCCTCCGGGGACCATCTGCTCATCTACGGCGTGTCGGTGGGCTATCCGGTGTCTCAGGGCTATCCCATGCGGGACGGCAGCCGGTGTACCGCCCTGCTGACGGGGGTGCCCATCCAGAACCTCAACGACGCCATGGCCCTGGGGCTGAACGAGGACCTGGTGTTCTCCCATATCATCCAGTCCGACGGGACCTTCATCCTCCGCAACGCCGACTCCACCGGGGACAACTACTACGACTGGCTGCTGGCCAACTGCCAGTTCGAGGACGGGGATCCGGAGGGGATGATAAGCCGGATGCAGGCCGCCCTGGAGGCGGAGGAGCCCTTCTCCATGGTGGTATCGGTGGACGGGGAGCGCCGCCATGTCTACTGCTCCACCCTCTCCAACTCCGCCTGGTCTCTGGTCACCGTCATGCCCCACGGCGCCCTGGACGAGGCCATCTCCGCCCTGGGCAGCCGCCGCACCGTATATACCCTGGGGGCCTGCGGCCTGCTGCTGGGGGCGGTGCTGGTGGTGTTCTTCCTCTATTTCCGCATGTCCCGGCGGCAGCTGGCCGAAGTGGAGCAGGCCCAGCGGGAGGCGGAAAACGCCCGGCAGGAGGCGGAACGGGCCAACCGGGCCAAGAGCGAGTTCCTCTCCAACATGAGCCATGACATCCGCACCCCCATGAACGCCATCGTGGGCATGACCGCCATCGCCGCCGCCCACCTGGACCGGGATCCCGGGCAGGTGAAGGACTGCCTGCGGAAGATCTCTCTGTCCAGCCAGCACCTGCTGGGCCTCATCAACGACGTGCTGGACATGTCCAAGATCGAGAGCGGCAAGCTCACCCTGAACATGGGCCGCCTCTCCCTCCGGGAGACCATGGACGCCATCGTCAGCATCATCCAGCCCCAGGTGAAGGAGAAGGGGCAGGTCTTCGACATCTTCATCCGGGACATCCTCTCTGAGGACGTGTACTGCGACGGGGTCCGGCTCAACCAGGTGCTGCTCAACCTCCTCTCCAACGCCCTGAAATTCACCCCTGAGGGGGGCAGCATCTTCGTCACCCTCGTCCAGGAGCCCTCTCCCAGGGGGGAGCGCTTCGTCCGCACCCACTTCCGGGTGAAGGACACGGGCATCGGCATGTCCCCGGAGTTCCAGGCGAAGATCTTCGAGTCCTTCGCCCGGGAGGACAGCGCCCGGGTGCAGAAGATCGAGGGCACCGGTCTGGGCATGGCCATCACCAAGTATATCGTGGACGAGATGAAGGGGGACATCCAGGTCAGCAGCCAGGTGGGAGAAGGCACCGAGTTCCATGTGACCCTCGACCTGGAGCGGGTGGACCAGCCCGAGTCGGAGATGTCCCTGCCCCACTGGGAGATGCTGGTGGTGGACAACGACGAGGCCCTCTGCCGCAGCGCCGCCGCCACTCTGGAGGAGATCGGGGTCCACGCCGAGTGGGCCCTGGACGGGGAGTCCGCCGTTGCCATGACGGAGGAGCGACACCGCCGGGGGGAGGACTACCATGTGGTGCTGCTGGACTGGCAGATGCCCGGCATGGACGGGCTGGAGACCGCCCGGGCCCTCCGGGTCCACCTGGGAGACCAGGTGCCCATCCTCCTCATCTCCGCCTACGATTGGAGCGACATCGAAGAGGAGGCCCGGGCGGCGGGGATCAGCGGCTTCATCTCCAAGCCTCTCTTCAGGTCCTCCCTCTACTACGGCCTGCGGCCCTATGCCGGGGCCCAGGAGGGGCCCGCCGCTCCGCCGGCGGAGGGACACGCCGACTTCAAGGGCACCCGGGTGCTGCTGGCGGAGGACAACGACCTCAACTGGGAGATCGCCCAGGAGCTCCTCTCCGCCCTGGGCCTGGAGCTGGAGCGGGCGGAGAACGGCCAGATCTGCCTGGACAAGTTCCGCTCCTCCCCCGCCGGCTGGTACGCCGCCATCCTCATGGATATCCGCATGCCGGTGATGAACGGCTACGAGGCCGCCCGGGCCATCCGGGCCCTGGACCGCCCCGACGCGGGAGTGCCCATCATCGCCATGACCGCCGACGCCTTTGCCGAGGACGTGCAGAAGTGCATGGACAGCGGCATGAACGCCCATGTGGCCAAGCCCATCGATATGCGGGAGGTGGCCCGGCTGCTGGAGAGATACATCCGATGTGTCTGACAGGAGAGAGGTGCAGAGATGGGATATGACATCGTGGCTCTGGGGGAGAGCCTGATCGACTTCACCCCCGAGGGAACAGGCCCTCTGGGGACTCCCCTCTACAGCCAGAACCCCGGCGGCGCCCCGGCCAATGTGCTGGCTATGGCCGCCAAGCTGGGCCTGTCCACCGCCTTCATCGGCAAGGTGGGGGACGACCCCTTCGGCCGCTTCCTCCAGACCGCTATGGAGGGGGCGGGCATCGACTGCCGGGGACTAGTACGGGACCCCCGGTACCACACCACGCTGGCCTTCGTCCACCTGGACGGAAAGGGGGACCGGAGCTTCTCCTTTTACCGGGAGGCGGGGGCAGACAGGATGCTCCGGGTGGAGGATGTGGCGGATCTGGTGACGGACTGCCGTATCTTCCACTTCGGCTCGGTCTCCCTCACAGGAGAGCCCTGCCGGAGCGCCACCCTCTCCGCCGCCCGCCGGGCCAGAGACGCCGGGGCCCTGGTGAGCTTCGACCCCAACTACAGGCCCCTCCTGTGGGAGGGCGAAGAAGAGGCCCGCCGGACCATCCTGGAGGCCCTGCCCCTGGCCGGCCTGCTGAAGGTCAGCGGGGAGGAGATGGAGCTCCTCACCGGGGAGCGGGACCTGGAGCGGGGGGCCGCCCGCCTTTGTTCCATGGGGCCGGAGGCGGTATTCGTCACCCTGGGTGAAAAAGGCGCATATTTCCAGGTCCCGGCCGGGACGGGCCGTCTCCCCGCCTATGCCGTCTCCGCCGTGGACACCACCGGGGCGGGGGACGCCTTCCTGGGGGCCCTGCTCTCCCAGATCCCCGGCCGGGGGCGGGAGGCCTTTGCCGCCCTCTCCCTGGAGGATTGGCAGCAGGCGGTCCGGACCGCCTGCGCCGCCGGCGGGCTCACCGCATCCGCCAAGGGGGCCATCCCCGCCATGCCCGACCCCGCCCGGCTGGAGGCCTGTGTCCGGGCGGGCATCACCCGCTGACAAGGGCCGGAGGACGTACACAGCCCCGCCGTCGATGAGACGGCGGGGCTTTTTTGCGCGTGCGGCGGCCTGCGGGCGGCCCCGTCCCCCCCAGGGTGGAAAAAAGCGCCCCGCTGTCTGCGTGACAGCGGGGCGCGGGATCGGCCATGTGCTCAGTTGAGATAGGCGGTGGGGTTCACCGAGGTACCGTTGATGCGGATCTCGAAGTGGCAGTGACTGCCGGTGGAGCGGCCGGTGGAGCCCGCCTTGGCGATGGTCTGTCCCTGATAGACCTTGTCGCCGGCGGAGACCAGCAGCTGGGAGTTGTGCCCGTAATAGGTCTGCTCTCCATTGCCGTGGTCGATGATGACCAGATAGCCATAGCTGCCCTTATAGCCGGCGAAGGAGACCGTGCCGCCGTCCGAGGCCCGGATGCTGGTGCCGTAGGGCACGGCGATATCGAGGCCGGAGTGGTAACTTGTGGAGCCGAAGATATAGCGGTAGCCGAAGCGGGATGTGATGGTGCCGTACACCGGCCAGACATAGTTGCCGGTGGGATACCAGGTGGGCCGCTCCTTGGTGCCCACGGCGATGACCCGCTCGGTGGCCTCGCGCACGGTGGTGCTGGAGGTGACCTCCCGGTCCTTCTCCACGCCGTTGAGGTAGGTCACGTCGGCGGTGACCAGGGCCTCTCCGGGGATGCCCTCGTCCAGGACCTTGGAGTCGCCCTGGTACATGCTGTCATCCTCCACCTCCCGGACCGGGCACTCGATGGCCTCGGTATAGGTGAGGCTGTCCACGGTCTGGACCCCGAGGTAGGGGATCTCCTCCTTGATGTTGAGGATCTGGCCGATATAGAGCTTGTTGATGTCGATGTCCGGATTGAGGGCCTCCATCTCGGCCATGGTCATGTCGTTGTCGAAGGCCAGGGCCATGAAGGTGTCCCCCGCCTGGACCTCGTAGGTGGTCTGACCGTTGGTGTTGGCGGTGAGGGCGGCCATCATGGCGGCGGTGTCCTGCTCAGAGTCAGAGGGGACATACTCCTGGGTGATGTGCACTGTCTTGGTATAGTCCACCGCGATGGTGTTCTCGTTGACATAGGGGGCGGCCAGCTCGTCCAGCAGGGCGTCCAGGGCCGCCCGGTCCTGGGCCATGCCCACCAGCTGCCCGTCCACCCGCAGGGTGTAGGCCTTGGTGATGGCGCCGATCTGGTCGAAGAGATAGTTCTCCACGTCGGCGGTAGGGGTCAGATCCTCCCGCTTGGTGAGGGCCAGCTCGTAGGTGACCTCGTGGTCGATGGTGTAGTCATAGCCCAGGATCTGGGAGGCGCGGGACTCCACCCGGGCCTCGATCTCCTGGTACACGCTCTTGCTCTGCACCACGCCCACGTCCACACCGTCCACAGTGAGCACATAGGCGGGGGAGTAGAGCGTGCCCACCACCCCGGCCACGCCGATGACGGCGGCCAGGGCCAGGAAGGGCAGCGGAGCCATCTTGGGCTTCCCCGCCACAGCGGAGTGCATCCGGTGGTACACCCGGGCGGACTGAAGGGCCAGGTCGCCCTTGAGCGCACCGGCCCCCTCCAGACGTTCGCTCCACCTATCCTTCAGGCGCTCGATCCTCTTTGCCCAGCCATCGGCCGGGGCGTGATCTTTGCGCGGTCCGTGGAGCCTGCTATCTTTCTGTGGCGTCCGCAGGATCTCATCCATACAGACACTGCCCCCTTTATGATCAAGTCTGAACATGGAACATCCGACTGCCCCAGCCGGATGTGATAAAAACAAAAGTAACAGAGCGGCCGTAAAAAGATTACAAAACGGTTACAAGGCAAATTGTACACGCTTTTCCAGGTCCCGTCAAGTCCTTTTTGACACAAAAACAGCGGAGGATCCCCGCCTTATCCGAATATTTTACGCCCGTATCGTTACAAAGATCCCATTTTTTGCGGAAAACGGCCGCCCAGCCGGGCTCCGCCGGGGGCTTCCGTCCCCCGGCCCCCTCTGAAAATTTGTGAAGATCGCCGCCCCCAACGCGCCGAGGCCGCCCCCCGCCGCGGGATACGGCGGGGGGCGGCCTCGGGGGACTGTCATCGTTCCATCCGCAGCCGGACGGCAGATATGGGGGCGCTCAGCCCACGGCGGGGGTCATGAGCCGCTGGAGGATCACCGCCAGCTGGGAGCGGGTGGCGGAGCCGCCGGGGTCCAGGTCCCCCTCGTCATTGCCGGTGATGAGGCCGGCCCCCACGGCGTGGGCCATCCCCTCCAGCGCCCAGCCCTGGACCTGGTCCACGTCACGGTAGTGGTCCAGCACACCGTTGGCCAGCTGCTCGCCCCGGTAGGCGCAGAAGCGGTAGAGGAACACGGCCAGCTGTTCCCGGGTGACCGTGTCGCCGCCGCCGAAGGCGCCGTCGCTGCGGCCGGAGGCGATGCCGTTCTCCTCCGCCCAGGCCACGGCGTCGGCGTAGTAGTACCAATCCAGCACGTCGGGGAAGGAGCTGGCGCCGGCGGGAGCGGGGCTGCCGGAGAGCCGCCAGAGGACGGTGACCACCATGCCCCGGGTCACCAGCTGGTCGGGGCTGAAGGTGGTGGACGAGGTGCCGGACATGACGCCGCCGTCGGACACCGCCTCTACGGCGGCGGCGTACCAGGCGCCGTCGGGCACATCGGTAAAGGACGCGGCGGAGGCGGGAAGGACCAGGGCCGCCGCGATAAAGAGGGCGCAGAGGGCGCGTTTCATGGGATCACCTGTTCTTTCTGTGTGTCGGTGGGAGGGACGGGATCAGCGGCGCCTCCTGCGGCCGCTGTAGCGGCTGCCCCGGTAGCCGGTGCGGGAGCTGCCGTAGCGGCGGCGGCGGCCGAAGAGGAGCCACCGCAGCAGCAGGATGACGGCCAGGACCAGGATGGCGATCAGGGCCACCCGGACCCAGAGCAGGCTGAAGAACCGCTGGATCTGATCGATGCGGTAGAGGAGCTCGGAGCGCTCCACGTCATCCACCGCCACCAGGTCCAGAGAGCCGTACACCGTGTCCCCGTTGGAGACGGTGACATGGCCCACCACCTGCCCCTTGGTCACCGGGGCCTGGAGCTCCTCCTCGTCGAACACGGGGGTGATCTGGAAGTCGGCGGGGTCCAGGTCGTTGGGCAGGATGGCCTCCAGGGTGCCCTGTGCCTCCGCCCCTACATAGTCCGCCTCCCGGGAGAGGGTGACGGGGACCGTGCCGGCGAAGTAGGTGCTGTCCAGGAGGGTGCGCTCTGAGAAGTTGTCGAAGCCCCACTCCAGGAGGCGGGAAGATTCGCTGAAGTAAGTAAAGCCCTCGCTGCCGGTGGTGCCCGGCACCCGCTCGCAGCCCATGACCACGGCGATCAGGTCCCGGTCGTCCTTGGTGGCGGAGGAGGCCAGGCAGTAGCCCGCCTCGGGGGTGTAGCCGGTCTTGACGCCGGTGGCGTACTCATACCAGTAGCCGGTGATCCGCCAGGTGGAGACCAGGGCGTTGGTGGAGCGGATGATGCGCTCCTCATGGAGGTTGGTGGCGGGCAGGGTGTAGTTCAGGGAGGAGACGATGGTGCGGAAGGTCTCGTGCTCCATGGCCTCCCGGCACATGAGGGAGATGTCGTAGGCGGTGGTATAGTGGTCCGGGTCGTGGTAGCCGTGGCTGTTGGCGAAGTGGGTATCCTCCATCCCCAGCTCCGCCGCCCGCTGGTCCATCAGCTCCACGAAGGCGTCCACGCTGCCCGATACCGCCTCGGCCAGGATGTTGCACGCCTCGTTGGCGGAGGGCAGCAGGGTGGCGTAGAGCAGGTCGATCACCCGCATCTGCTCCCCCTCCTGGATGTCTGCGGTGGACGCGTCCTCCCCGATGCCGGTATGCAGGGCGGAGCTGGCGGTGACCACGGTCTCCAGCGTCAGCTCTCCCCGGTCCACCGCCTCCAACGTGAGCAGGGCGGTCATGACCTTGGTGATGCTGGCGGGATAGCGCTGGGCGTGGGCGTTCTGCTCATAGAGGACGGTGCCGGTGTCCGCGTCCACCAGGATGGCGGCGGCGGCGTCCACCTCCATCTCGTTGAGGATGGCGCTCTCCACCGGCTCTTTGGGCGTCACCACCGGCGCGGGCGAGGTGTCCGCCGGGGCCTCGCTGGCCAGGGCGGTGGGGGCGGCCAGCCCGGCGGCCAGGGCCAGGGCCAGCAAAAATGAGGAAACACGGTATTTTTTCATTGGGAAACTCCTCTGTCTCGTGTTATAATAGACGGCGATAGATCGTGTAAGGGATCCTACCTCGATTTTTCTGTATTATATCAGATAGGCCCGGCCCGCGCAACAGGACCGGAGGTGGTAGACATAAAAATTTCTACCTTGGAAAAGTGGATATTGGCCCTCACCGCCGCCTTCCTGGTGGGCACGGCGGGGTATTTCGCGGGGGTGCGGAGCAGCTCCGCGCCCTACCGGGTGGATACGGCCTACCTGGAGCAGACGGCGGAGGCCTCTCTGCCCCCGGCCGGGACGGGGCAGGGGGCGCCGGAGGGGAAGATCGACCTGAACACCGCCACCGCCCAGGAGCTGGAGGCCCTGCCGGGCATCGGCGAGGTCCGGGCCCGGGCCATCGTGGCCGACCGGGAGGCCAACGGCCCCTTCCGGATCGTGGAGGACCTGACGCGGGTGAAGGGGATCGGCGAGGGGACCCTGGCCGGGCTGATCGACTATGTGACGGTGGACTGAACGGAGAAAGGACATCAGGATGGCAAAGATCTTAGTGGTAGACGACGAGAAGGTACTGGTGAAGGGCATCAAGTTCAACCTGGAGCACGAGGGCTACCAGGTGGAGGTGGGCTACGACGGGGAGACGGCGGTGGAGCTGGCCCGGACCGGGGACTTCGACCTCATCATCCTGGACCTGATGATGCCCAAGATCGACGGGCTCCAGGCCTGTATGCGGATCCGGGAGTTCTCCAACGTGCCCATCATCATGCTCACCGCCCGCAGCGAGGACGCGGACAAGATCATCGGCTTCGAGTGCGGGGCGGATGACTATGTGACCAAGCCCTTCAACATCCTGGAGCTGCGGGCCCGGATCCGGGCCCTCCTCCGCCGGGCGGGCTCGGGGGGCCAGAAGCAGCGGGACAACCGGCTCCGGATCGGCCATATCGAGCTGGACACCGACGAGCGCTCCGCCTGGAAGGACGGGGAGCAGGTCTATCTCACCGCCAAGGAGTTCGACCTCATGGAGCTGCTCATGCGCAACCCGGGCCGGGTGTACAGCCGTGAGAACCTGCTCAACATCGTCTGGGGCTATGAGTACGCCGGGGAGTTCCGCACGGTGGACGTGCATATCCGCCGGCTGCGGGAGAAGCTGGAGCTGGACCCGGCCAACCCCGCCTACCTCCTCACCAAGTGGGGGGTGGGCTATTACCTGAAGAACGGCTGATGGGGCCGGCAGACACAGAGGGAGGCGAGGCGCCGTGTGGAAGCGAAGGGGCAGGCCCAGGCCGGCGGCGGGGGAGAAGATCCCCTTCCGCCGGTCTCTTCAGCTGAAATTCGCCCTGACCTATATGGTCATCATCGCGGCGGTGCTGGTGCTGCTGAACACCTACCCGGTGCTGGCCTCCCAGGACCTGGTCTTCCGGTCCAAGACCAACCTGCTCCAGTCCCAGGCGGCGGTGATCGCCAACTCCCTGGCCCGCACCGCCACCCTCACCGCGGACACGGTGCGGGACTATGTCGAGGGCTCCCTCATGACCTCCATGGACGACATGGGGCAGATGCGGGTGCTGGTGACCGACCCCTCCGGCCTGGTGCTCTACGACAGCGACGACCTCCGGGACATGGAGGGGGAGCACGCCCTCTTCAGCGAGCTCTCCGCCGCCCTGCACGGCTGGGACGTGGCCAACTCGGCGTACCGGGACGGGGCCTTCCGCAGCCGTGCCGCCATCCCCGTGATGTACCGGGGCATGATCATCGGCGCGGTGTACCTCTATGAGGTCGACAGCGACCAGGCCCGGCTCCTGGACGACATCCAGACCAGCCTGGGCACCGTGTCGGTGGGGGTGTGCGGGGCGGTGCTGGTGATGAGCGTGGTGTTCTCCCGGGCCCTCACCCGCCGGGTGGGGGACATGCTGCAGGCCATCCGCCAGGTCCGGGAGGGCGAGTACAGCCACCGGATCCCCCTCCAGGGCCACGACGAGCTCAGCCAGCTGGCCTCCGAGTTCAACGAGCTCACCGGCCGGCTCCAGACCACCGAGGAGGTCCGCCGCCGCTTCGTCTCCGACGCCTCCCACGAGCTCAAGACCCCCCTGGCCTCCATCCGCCTGCTCACCGACTCCATCCTCCAGACCGACACCATGGACATGGAGACGGTGCGGGACTTCGTCTCCGACATCGGGGAGGAGGCGGAGCGGCTCACCCGGATCTCGGAGAAGCTGCTCACCCTCACCCGCATGGACAGCGGCGTCCCCGCCGCGGAGGAGCCGGTGGACTGCAAGGCGGTGGTGGAGAAGGTGGCCCATATGCTCTCCCCCCTGGCCGCCGAGAGCGGCGTGGCGCTGGAGCTGGACCTGGAGGAGGGCTGCATGGTGCTGGCCACCGGGGACGACCTGTATCAGATCGCCTTCAACCTGATGGAGAACGCCGTGAAATACAACGTCCGGGGGGGCAAGGTCATCACCTCTCTCTGCCGCCGGGGGGACCTGGTGCTCCTGACGGTGGAGGATACAGGGGTGGGCATCCCGGAGGAGGACCTGCCCAAGATCTTCGACCGCTTCTACCGGGTGGACAAGGCCCGCTCCCGGGCCGCCGGCGGCACCGGGCTGGGCCTGTCCATCGTCCGGGACACCGCCCGGCAGCACGGCGGAGCGGTGTCCGTGCGGCGGCGGGAGCCGGTGGGCACCTGCTTCCAGGTGGCCTTCCCCCGCTGGTACGACAGGGAGGTGGAGCTGTGAAGCGCCTTCTGTTCTTATCCGTCCTGCTCCTCCTCGCCCTGTGCGCCTGCGCCCCGGCGGAGGGGGAGACCGGGGAGTATCAGGTCTATTTCGTCTCCGATCCGGCCGACCAGGAGGTCCGGGCGGGGGGCTCCGCCCTGGAGAGCGAGGGGCGCAGCCTCCCGGAGGGCGCGGATCCGGCGGAGGGGCTGATGGAATGTCTCCTCTCCGGCCCCCTCAGCGGGGCGCTCCGCTCCCCGATCCCCGAGGGGGTGCGGCAGCTCTCCGCCCCCACGATCGAGGACGGGGTGTGCCGGGTGGACCTGTCCGAGGGGTACGGCAGCCTTTCGGGCGTGGAGCTCACCCTGGCCGACTACTGCATCGCCCTGACCCTGTGCCAGCTCCCCGGAGTGGATGGAGTGACCATCGACGTGGAGGGGGAGCCCATCCCCTACCGGGCCCGGCAGGTCCTCCGCCCGGAGGACGCGGCCCTCACCGGCGGAGAGGACGCGCCCATCCGCCTGGACGCCTCCCTCTACTATCTCAACGCCGACGGCTCCGCCCTGGTCCCCGAGCAGCGGGAGGTGACGGTCACTGAGAACGGAGGGCAGGCCGCCGCCCTCCTCGCCGCCTTCCTGAAGGGCCCCCGGGAGGAGGGGCTGCGCCTCCCCCTGGCGGAGGGGACCGTCCTGCTGTCGGTGTGGACCGAGGGAGAGGTGTGCTATGTGAACTTCTCCGCCCCCTTCCGGGACGAGCCGCCCGAGTCCCCCCGGGAGGCCCGGCTCCTCCTCTACGCCATCGTGGACACCATGTGCCAGCTCCCGGGGGTGGGATCGGTCCACCTGCTGGTGGAGGGGGAGTCCCTGGAGCAGTTCGCCAACATCCCCACCTCCTCCCCCCTGGAGCCCAACTGGAGCGTGGTGGCGGAGGACACCGGTTGACAAGGCCGGGAACGGAGGGTATAGTGATAAAGTATACCTCCGCTGAAAGGATGATGACCCATGTCCGACCATAAGCTCAGCACCGACTGTCTCCACGCCGGCTACGTCCCCGGCAACGGAGAGCCCCGCAACATCCCCATCGTCCAGTCCACTACCTTCCGCTATGCCACCGGCGAGGCCATGGGGGCCCTGTTCGACCTGGAGGCGGAGGGCTATTTCTATACCCGGCTCCAGAACCCCACCAGCGACCGGGTGGCCGCCAAGATCTGCGCCCTGGAGGGCGGCACCGCCGCCATGCTCACCTCCTCCGGCCAGGCGGCCAACTTCTTCGCCGTGTTCAACATCGCCGGCTGCGGGGACCATGTGATCTCCTCCGCCTCCATCTACGGGGGCACCTTCAACCTCTTCGCCGTCACCATGAAGCGCATGGGCATCGAGTTCACCTTCGTGGACCCCGACTGCACCCCCGAGGAGCTGGAGGCCGCCTTCCGGCCCAACACCAAGGCCGTCTTCGGCGAGACCATCGCCAACCCCGCCCTCACCGTGCTGGACATCGAGAAGTTCGCCCGGGCCGCCCACAGCCACGGGGTGCCCCTGATCGTGGACAACACCTTCCCCACCCCTGTGAACTGCCGGCCCTTCGAGTGGGGGGCGGACATCGTGACCCACTCCACCACCAAGTACATGGACGGCCACGCAAACACCGTGGGCGGGGCCATCGTGGACTCCGGCAGGTTCGACTGGACCGCCCACGCCGGCAAGTTCCCCGGCCTCACCACCCCCGATGAGAGCTACCACGGCATCACCTATACCGAGAAGTTCGGCCTGGGCGGCGCCTACATCACCAAGGCCACCGCCCAGCTCATGCGGGACCTGGGCGCCACCCCCGCCCCCATGAACGCCTACCTGCTCAACGTGGGGCTGGAGACCCTGCCCCTCCGCATGGCCAGGCACTGCGCCAACGCCCAGGCCGTGGCCGAGCATCTGGAGGCCCACCCCAAGGTGGCCTGGGTCACCTACCCCGGCCTGCCCGGGGACCGCTACCATGCGCGGGCCATGAAGTATATGCCCAACGGCACCTGCGGCGTGATCTCCTTCGGGGTGAAGGGTGGCCGTGAGGCGGCCTCCAAGTTCATGGCGGAGCTGGAGCTGTGCTCCATCGCCACCCATGTGGCCGACGCCAAGACCTGCGTCCTCCACCCCGCCTCCACCACCCACCGCCAGATGAACGACGCCGAGCTGGCCGCCGCCGGGGTCTCCCCCGACCTGGTGCGCCTCTCCGTGGGCATCGAGGACCCCGCCGACATCCTGGCCGACGTGGACCGGGCCCTGGACAAGGTGTGAAGGGCCTGCCGGCAGAGCAAAAAACAGGCGGCTTTTGCCGCCGGGACGAAATGAGAAAGGAGGACATCCGTGGGGATGTCCTCCTCAGCCTGTCGAAGAAGTGGTACAACGCTGGAGAAGCAGCGGGGGGATAGTGTGAAAGGGGGGCGGTGAGCCCCCACTTTCGCGTACAGTCAGGAACATTTTGACGTAAGTCAAAATGTCAGACAGCGT
>DWZK01000076.1 GCA_019117605.1 Candidatus Intestinimonas stercoravium
CGCCCCATTCCACAAGGCCTCTAGCCTGAGCACGCCGTTTTGGTCCACCTTGGCCACGGCGCCCACGGCGAAGAGCACCTGAGCCAGGTTGCTCCGCCGTGCGGCGATAGGGAGCCACCCATAGAGCTTGATGTCAGATAGCTTGGACTGGATGAGATAAGGGATGTTGCAGATCTCCGCCACCACCTCCGCCACCGTCTGGCCGGTGTAGATGCCGCCCATGTGGCTGGACTGGTCCAGGAGGGAGAGTGCGTCGTTGGCGGCGATCTCGTAGGTGTATTTGCCCGTGCGGGTCACGCGCTCCACATAATATGTGCCCCAGAGCTGGTCCCGGTGATAGTAGAGCAGCTTGGCGTTACGGCTGAAATCCGTCAAAACAGCCCCTACGTCAGGAGTGAGGTAGAGCTCCACAGAGAACGTGCCGATCTCCAGAGCATCGTACAGCAGAGATACGGTGCGAAAGACCTCCCCGTCCACGATCTCTTCATCAGTGAAGGTCAGGCCCGAGTATTCGATGCGGTCAAAGCTCATGTGGGCCTCCTCTGGGGCCTCTTGGCGGTGAAGGTCACCGTCAGTCCCGTCCAGCGTGTGGTTCCGGCCACCCGGTCTCTCTGTTTATCCTCGCCGGCGGAGACCATAGCCTCATAGGTCAGGGTCTCCTGGCCATAGGGCAGGGTGATAGTGTGCGCCTCCACTGGGGCGGAGATAGCCTCAAAGAAGGCGTCATAATCCTCTGGGGCGGAAGGGTCTGGCTCCACATCCATGGCGTAGTCGTAGTAGGTGCCAATGACGTCCCGAAACTCCTCGCCGCTCTTGACCATGCCGGAGCGGTCACTCTCCTCGATGCGGAAGGACCGTCGGAGGGTACCCAGCTTCACCCTCAACCGGTAAGGGATACTGTCCATAGTGATGGTCATCGGCGGCTCCCCCCTGTCAGGTGTACGCCCTGCCGGGTAGACTCGCCTTCGATGTAGGGGAAGATAGCCCGGCCCAGCCGGGTGCCATCCAGCACCAGGGTAGCGGTGGCAGTGCCCTGTTGGACCCTACCGCCGCCCCGGGCGTCCAGCTCCTCCCCCACCGCCCGCTTGATGGTGGAGTAGGGAGAGACCACCTCCACCTCCCGGCGGTTGTCGCCCAATACCGCCAGGAAGGGATCACCGGGCGGCACCAAGCCGCCGTTGGCCAAGCCCGGGACGCGGACCTGATCGGCGCTTGCCTGAGCCTGCTGGCTGACCGATACGATCGCCCCGGCTACCATGGCGATACCGGCGGCGATACCAACGGCAGCAAGGCCCATACTGGCGGCAGACTGGAAAGCGCCAACGGCCACCGCAGCAGTGAGAGCCGCCGCGGCCACCAGTCCAAACACTGCTACCACCTTTTGGAGACTGCTCATGTCGTCCCAGGCGGCCACCAGAGCCCCGGCCAGGCCTACCAGGACACCGACGGTGAGGACCAGTCCGGCGGTCTTGAGGTCCAGGCCGCTTATCAAGTCCAAAAGGCCCGGCATAACATCCAGCACGCTGGACGCCGCACGCGCCAGCGGACTGAAAGCGGCCGCCAGGAGGCCCACGCTGACCACTGCCGTTTTGGTGCCGTCATCCAGACCGTTGAACCACGCCATAAATCCCTGGGCGATCTCTAGGACGGTGGTCATCAGGGGCTGGAGCGTTTCTGCCAGCTCAGCCATTTGTAGCTTAAGGTCCAGAGCGGCCTGCCGGTTTTCGGCCAGAGCTTGGTTGTTCTCCATCCAGCTGTCATAGCTCTCCATGAGCCCGCCTCGGGCCAGGGCGCTCAGGACCAGATCCTGTTTCCCTACCTGATCGGTGCACTGTGCCAGGTAGCCGCTGAAGGCCTCCGCGCCGATCCCCAGGCGGTCCAGCAGTTCGGCGAACTGGCCGGTAGCTGAGCCCGTTGCCAGGGTCTCCTGGAGGGAGTCGGCCAAGCTCTCGATATTGAGGGTGTCAGGGAACTGGATCACCGCCCCCGCTAAGCCCTCCACCGCCGACTGTAGACGGTTCTCAGTCAGGCCGGATTGAAGCAGGTTGGCCGTGGCCTCGATGGCGCTGTCAGTCTGCCCTGCCACCTGGTAAAAGGTCTCAAACGCCCCGCGTGCGTCCTCCAGCCCTGCTCCGGAGGTCCGCGCCGACTCCTCCAGCTGCGACAGCCCAGAACGCAGGTCCTCAGTGGCGGGCACAGTAGCGATGGCTGCCCCGGCCAGCGCTCCTACCGCCTTGGTAACAGGAGCAAAGACATCGGAGATCTTTTCCGCCTTATCCGAGGCGCTCTTGGCAGCATCACCCAGAACATCCAGGCCCTCGGCGCTCTTCTGGGCCGCCTCTTCCAGGTCTTCCGCCTCTTTAGCTGTGGCAGCCAGCTCCCGCTGGAGGGCGTCGTACTGGCCCTGGTCCAGCCGGGCGCCGGCGAACTCCTGGTTGAGATCCCGGATAGACTGCTTCAGGCTGTCCTGCTTTTCCCGGGTCTCCTCCAGCTTGCGGTTGAAATCGTCGTAGGCCTGGGTGGAGATCTTCCCGGCGGCGAGCTGTTCCTCCACGGAGGCGGCGTTGCTCTCCAGCCCACGGAGGGAGGCCGTCACCTGGTCCAGCTGGGTCTTCAGGGGCTCATACTTGGCGGCGTAGTCCTTCCCCCGCTGGAGGGCGGCGTCGGCACCCGCCGCCGCCTCCTGCAAAATGTTCAGCTTGTTCGCCGAGGCCTGGGCCGCTTCCGCCAAGAGGCGCTGCTTCTGGGCCAGGAGCTCGGTGTTGCCGGGGTCTATCTTCAGCGACCGCTCTACGTCCTTCAGGGCCCGCTGAGTCTGACTCAAGGTCTTGTTTGCCCCGCTGAGGGCCTTGTCCAATTTGGTGGTGTCACCGCCGATCTCCACGGTGATACCACGGATCCGTCCACGGCTCATGGCCGCACCTCCTTTACGTCAGAATCGGTCGAAATCCTCCTGGGTGGCCAACTCACAGTAAGGCTCATGATCGTTCCCCGCCTCGATGATGAGGTCGGTGACCATGCCCACCGTCATGCGCTCCAGGTCGGCGCTAGTGAGCCCCAATTGCATGGCACGGAGGTAGAATAGGCCAGTGGTCAACCGCCTTTCCGTCGGCCTCGTTTTTTTTTGGATGTCGAAGTGGTCTTCAGGTTGGCCTGCCAGAGCTGGGCGATAGTAGGGAACACCTGGTAGATGGAGAAAGTATCAAAGCCGTCCAGCCACTCCTCGGCGCTGGTCGCCGTAACCTCGTCGGGCCGGGCGTGTTTTGCCATGAGGTAGGACATGTCCTCGAAAACACTCAACAGCCGGGGCGGGATGGGTCCTCTACCTTCCCGCGCATCGTTGATCGCGTTCTGGAGCTCCAGCATATCCTGCATGATATCCCGGCCGTACTCCATACGGTAGAGGCGCGGGACCGCTGCTGTGGCCCGAAAAGCCACGGGGCGGCCGTCAATGGTCAAAACCCGTTCCATAGTTCCTCCTTATGCCCCTGCCGCAGGCTCCCACACCTTCTGGTACCAAGCGTTGTACTTCTCCTCCGGAGTCTTGGAGGTCGTCTTGGCCTTCACCCGGCCATCGCTGAGGGGAGACGCCGTAACAGTGAGGGTATCGGTGCTGGGGGTCTTGGCGTTGTTGACCGTAGAGCTGGTGATGCTGGGACGGCTGCACGAGCAGTTATAGAGGACGTGCCGGGTGGCCTTCTGGTCTCCGGAGAACTCAAAGAGCAGGGCAAAGGGGACGGGTTCGGCTCCGGCGTTCTCCACCAGCACCATGTCCGTCTCGTCCTCAGTCTCCTTGAGCACGTCTTTTCGGAAGGAGTCGGGGATGACAGCGATCTCCAGGTCGCCGCTGTAGCCATCGTTGGCGGTAGAGACGTAATAGGCCATATCGTCGGCGTAGAACTTTGTCTCGTCTCCCTGGGCCTGGAGGGAGAGATTCACCGCGCCGGGGATCCGCACCGGCGTGCCGAAGGCCACTGCCCCCTCCTCCCCTGCCGAGATCACCGCATAGTGGACATTTTTCAGGCCAAACTTGACCTTATTTTCCGTATTGGTCGCCATAAACACCTCACACTTCTATCTCATACCGGACCTCGTAGACCTGCTGATCTGCGAGGTATCCTGCTTCTTTCGCCCAGGCCAGGCCCGCTAGGGTGTTCTCCACCCTAGCCTCCAGATCCGGGTCCTTCTGGGCAGTGTAGAGCTCTACTTGATAATGGCCGGCGGACCAGTAGACTTCGTCATCCGCATAGAGGACAGCATCATAGACGTACTCATAGCAAAGGAACGGCGGCTCCTGCCGGCTGCGGAAGGCCCTGTAGGCCAGGGGGAGCCCGACGGCCTCCAGCTGCCGGACCAGGTCCTTCTGTGTCATAGGCTCAGCTCCCTTTCCAGCCCCTCCAGCAGGTTTGCTTCGGCCTGCCGCTCGGCAGGGGCGATGTGAGCGTGCCCCTCTACCCGGCCTCCATCCACCTTGGCATGGCCGTTCTCCAGCAGATGCGTGAGGCCTGGCGCGGCGGCGTTATAGACCGTCTCGGTCAAGTCACCATTGAGGGCTGCCGTCTCCTTGAGCCGCCAACCCTTGGCGTAGCGTCCTGTCCGGCGGGGGCTGGCCGCCCGGATCTCCTGGCGGCAGGTCTTGGCCACTTTCCGCACCGTGTCCCGGGTGGCCTCCTTGGCCAGGTCGCCGTACTCCTCCAGGGCCGCCTGGACGGCGTCGGAGAGGCCGTCCGGGCCGATGGTCACCATGGACCCACCCCCGTCCGTTTGGCCAGATAGAGCTCAATCTCCTGGCTCTCCCGGCGGCGGTAAGTCCGGTAGATCTGGTACCTCTCCCCTTCCCACTTGGCCTGCTGCTCCCCCTGGTAATTTGTCTCGGCGGTGATGAATACGACCTCCGGGACAAGACCGTCCAAACCGGACTCAACCCGCTCCATCCGGCTCACCGAGGTGATACGCCCCAGGGTAGGGGTAGTCCGTACCGGCCTCCAGAGCTCCTCTGCCAACTCGTTCTTCTCCGGCTCCAGATAGATAAGCTCTACCAGATCCGTCACGAGTTTCCCTCCTCTCGGTAGCCTCTTACCAGCGCCAGACAAGACTTAAGGTCCTCATAGGCCTGTCGGTAGCTCTCCCCCTTGCCGCAGAAATCGAACTGCCACCGGGCGTAGAGCTTCACCGCCATATCCACCAGGGCATCATATGTCCCCTGTACCCCGGCAGTATCCAAATCCAGATAGGCGGCGGTGATGGTATCCTGCACTTCTCCGTCCAGTCTTTCATGGTTGATGCGGAGGGCAGTCTTCACCTCTGCCACGCCGATCATGCCTTTGCCTTCGTCCAAATGGTGACGGCGTTCTTGTCGGCGGGTTTTCCGTCGGCCAGGCACATGGCCCGGTAGACGGTGGAGCCACTGCGGAAAGCTACACTTTGGTCGCTGCGCACGTCGGGGGCCTGGGCGAAATTGAACTTGTAGCCTTCCTTGAAGTTGCCGAAAAGGACGGTGTCGGCGGCGCAGAAATCGTCCACGATGACGGGGTAGCCCAGGACGTTGAACTTGGCGGGGCTCTGGGCGTCGGCCACCACCACCTTGTCGCCGCCGTCCGTCTTCATGCCCAGGATTTGGCCGTAGAAAATCTGGCGGGTGGTGGCCAATTTGGCATTGGGGTGGTACTTGGTGGGTAGGGCGGCCAAAATGGCCAGCAGGTCGGCGTAGGTCATACCGGCGGCGGTGTAGGTGCCGGTGTTGGTGATCTCGCCGGGCTTGAGGAGGCCGGTGGCTTGGCTGGAGCCGGTGCCGCTGAAGATCGCCTTGTCCACCGCTGCGGCGATCTTGTTGGCCAGGCGGTTCACCAGCCAGCTCTCGAAGGCGGGGATGGCCATGGCCTGGATGTCGGCGGTGATCTCTACCGTCTTGATGAGCTTGTAGGCCCCCAGAGAAACGTCCGTTAGGGTATCGGCGCTGTCAGTGGCAGCGGTACCCATGGATGTCCAGGAAGCATCATCCACGGTACTCTCCATAGGCCAGGAGACGTTGCCGGGGATATAAGTGACATCCACCGCGGCGATCATGGGGACCAGCTCCATGGTAGCGATAATGCGGTCCATGGTCTGGGTGGGGATGGCGGCAGTGGCGGTGATCGCCGTCCGCTCCTCGGTGCTCAGCGGCTTTCCCTGGAGGTTCTTCAGCCAGGCGGCACGATATTCCTCAGTGCTGGCAAGAGCCTGCTTCTGCTCGGCATTCAGCGGATACCCCTGAGTGCACAAATGCCAGGCATCGCGGCACTCCTGGTCATCGGGGTGAAAAGTTTTCGGATCCCGCAGATCTCCGTGGAAGGTGCGGACGGTGCGCCCCACCCCGGCACCAATCTCGCTGAGGATCTGGCGGCGTTTCTCGGCGGCCTCGGTGATGAGCTGCCGCTCCGTCTTCAGGTCGGTAACCTCCTTCTTGAGGGCGTCCAGGTCCGCCCCCTCCTTCTCCAGCTCGGCGGGGATGGCGGCCAGGCGGGCTTCGATCTCTTCCAGTCTATTGTTCATGTTATACCTCCAATAAAATTCGGATGATGGCTCGCTTCCGCTCGGCGGCCTGGGCCGCAAGTCGCTCCGCTTTTTCTGCCTCGATCGCTCCGTCAAGCCAGGAACGGGCGGAAATATCAGTGGACGGGTTGGCCGGGAAGCTCACGGCCGACACGTCGTACACCTTCTTGATTTTGAGGATGCGCCGGGTGTGGGTGACCCGGTCGTAGCTGTCCTCCTGGACCGTGAAGGCCCAGGACATCTTGGTCACAAGACCGGCGGCGATGTCCTCGTGCATGGACCGGGCCTGCTCCGTCTTGGAGAGGTCGGCCGCCATGAAGAGGCCCCGGGCCTGGGGCTCCACGATGAGGGTGTTGCTTTTGCCCGTCCGAGCAAAGACCCGTCCGCCGTGGTCGTACTGCATGATCACGTCGGAGAGATCCGCCCCGTCCAGGGCATGGCGGTCCACGACTTCTTTGTACTGGACCCCGTCGTACTCATAGAGCACATAGGGGTCGTCGAAGGTGGTGGCGTAGCCCTCCACATAGTAGTCCGACTCAAAGCGCCGGCTGCTGCCCGCTGTTGGGGTCAGCAGGGGCATTGACCGGTACTCCCGATCCGGCTTCACCGGCATTTCCTTCACTCCCTTTCACGCCGTTCTGCTGATTGAGGGCGTTGACTTCCGCGTAGTCCCGGCGGATGTAATAGCGTTTGCTGTCCTCGGTGTCCAGGGCGGGGAGCTGAAACACCTCCCGGCCCTCGTCCATGTTCATCATGCCCCGGTCGAAGAGCTGAGTCACAGTGTTCAGCTTGTCCGCCATGGTCATATGCTGGAGGCGGTTGACCGTGAACAAAATTTCCTTTCCCCGAGCGATCTCGGCCTGAGAGAAGGTCATGTTGGTGTGGACCAAGCTGGCCTCGATGGCAAAGGGTTCGATCTTGCCCTCATAGTAGGACGACCATTCGTCACTGGTATACTGGTTGTGGAGGATGTGGTCAGACATCCCGAAATAGTCGAATACGCTCTCCCGGATGTTGGCTGCCTGCTTGTCATCCACCACATAGGGCTTGCTCTCGATGGACTTGACATCCGCATATTTGGCGTCGAAGATCATCACCCCACCGTTGTCGCTGCCCAGGTTGTCCCGGACCAGGCGGTCCCGCTCGGCGTTCATGTCCATCGGCTTCAGCGTCTGGGCCAGCTTGGCCAGGAACCGCACCGATCCGGATGCTTTCACCCCGTTGATGATGCTCTGGTTCTGGGTGTGGATGAGCTCCATGGTTGGGCGCAGCGCCCGGTTGTCCTCGCCGAAGAAGTCGTCCCGGTAGTGCATCTGGGTCATGATGCCGGAGCGGTCCAGCTCCACCACGGCGGTACCCACCGGAAAGTGGTACCGCAGGTAGGGCACCCCTGCCCGCTCCACCACCTCGGCCTGACTGGGCAGCACCGGGTAGAATCCGTTGATGCGCAGCATGAGGTCATCGTCGTATACCGGCGCGATGAAGGCGGTGTTCTCCGTCATGTAGATGGTGGCCAGGCGGTAGAGGTACTTCTTGGTGTCCATCCAGGGGTTGGGCCGGTAGGAGAGCACACGGTCCAGCCGGGAACATCCCGGCCCACGCACCACTGGGCGCAGCTTGGAGACGTGGGTGGCGAAGGTATGGATGCAGGCTCGGGTAAGGGCCATCTCATACACGCCACCCTCAAAGCTGGTATAGACGGGGGCGTAGCCCCCCAGGGTCTGGAACCAGGAGTAGACCTGCGCCTCAGCGGTCTTTTTGGGAAAGAGCTTTTCTAACAGGCCCACGGGATCACCTCAGTTCAAATCGATATACAGGTCTTTCTTGTCCTGGAGCACGGTGTAAGCGCACAAGAGGGCCACGGTGCCATCGATGCGCTCCCGGCTGTCCAGCGCCTTGACGGGCTGGATGTTGCCGTTGACGTCGGTCTTGATCTGGGTGTTGGCCAGGCACCACTTGTCGATGGGATTATCGTCATAGATGATGCGGTGCGCCTGGAAGTCGGCCCGCAGGTCTTTCATAGGCTGGGATAGGGTGAGCGCGCCCTGCCGTACCGGCACCATGGAGTTGGGGCCGAACTCTGCCCGGAACTCCCGCAGGAGAGTGTCGTCGATGTGCCATGGATCGTAGCCAATGAACACGACGTAGAGGTCCTCTTGGTCCCGGAGCTCCTTGAACCACTCCAGGAAGATGCGTTTGTCGCACTTGTTCCCGGGGCAGGTCCGCATGAGGCCTTGATCCACCCAGAGGGAATAGGGCGCGTTGTCCCTCTCCCGGCGGCTCCCCTCACCGGCCTGCCTGTCCAGCACCGCCTGGGGCAGCCAATACATGGAGCGGACGTAGATATTGGGATCGCCGGGTCGCATACAGATGGCCTTAGCGGCGTTGAGGTCGGTGGTATCGGCGGCATCGAAGCCGCCGATACAGTAATCGAACTTGATGAGGCCCACCCAGCGTCCGTCGTGGTCCAGCTCCTCCCACCGGAGCCAGGCGCTCTCGCTGGTCTGGGGCATATTGAAGTCCTTGACCATGACCGTGGGCTTGAAGGCCGGGTCGTCCTTGGCCTTCTGGACCATCTGCTCCAGGTAGTCCCGGCTCTTGATGGTGCCCAGGCCCGGGTTGGCTTTCTCCCAGCAGCCGGGGTCGTCCCACTCCTCCGGCGCGTCCAGGGTGTACAGGAAGGGCAGGAACCGCCGGTTCTGGGCCTTGCCGTCCAGCACGTCGCAGGCATACTGGAACTGGGCGTCAAAGACGCCGTTCCGGATGAAGCCGTTGGTGGAGATGCAGAACAGGAGGGGCTGGGACCGGGCGCCCATGCCCTGCTTCACCAGGTCGTAGAGGTCCCGGTTCTTGATGGCCGAGAGCTCGTCGATGGTGGCGGCGTGGACGTCCAGGCCGTCCAGGCTGGAGGTGTTGGAGGCTAGGGGTTTGATGAAGCCCAGATTGGCCGGGCAGTAGAGGTCGGCTACCCGCTTGCGCAGGTACCGGGACAGGTGGGGCGACTGCTTGACCATCTTGACCACGGCGTCGTAGCCCAGGGCGGCCTGCTCCCGCTTGGTGGCCAGGTTGTAGATCTGGGGCGCGCCCTCCCCGTCGTTGACCAGCAGGTCAATCTCGATGCCGGCGGTCTCGGTGGTCTTGCCGTTCTTCCGGCCCTCCACGATGAGAACCTCCTGGTACTGCCGCAGGTCGTTGTCGTCCACAAACCCGAAGATGGCCTGGAGCCGGGCCTTCTGGAAGAGCTGGAGGCGCAGGGGCGTGCCCAGCTTGCCGGTGGGGGTCTTGCAGAAAAGCTCGATGAAGTCGATGTGCCGCTGGGCGATGTCCTCGTCGAAGTGGAACTCGCCGGGACAGGCCAAGTTCTCCAGCAGCAGCTCGGCCACCTGCTTCATCCGCCGGCAGGCGGGGATCTTCCCGTCCAGGAGGGCGGTGAAGTAGCGCTCCAGATCGGTCACTTGGCCCCACCCCTGGTCTTGAGGAACTGGGTCAGCTCATCGGCCGGCGGCGGCGCTTCCGGCAGTAGGTCCCCCAGCTGCTTGATGACCGAGGTGTAATTCTTGATCATGGCGTTGTACACATCCACCTCCGGGCTCTTCCGGGTGCCGTACTGATTCTCGCCGTTTTTGTACTCGGAGACCACGCCGTTTGCCCGGATCTCGTCCTGCAATTTGCTCAGCTGCTCCTCCATGAACACGGCGTTGAGGATCAGCTGGAGGCAGAGATCCTGCCGCTCCGGGGGCGCCGCGTTAAAGGTAGACTTGAACCGTCCCAGGTCCTTTTTTCTCACTGCTTTTGCCATTACCACACCCCCTTCCGTACACACCCCCACTGTAATTTACCTGGCCACTCACTCGGTCTCCTGGGGGCCGCGCCCCCCCGCCGACCGGGGGGGGAGTGGGCCCCGCCTCAGGGCTCGTACTGCTCGAACCAGCGCTCGATGATCTCCCGCTGGAGGAGCTTGTCGGTCCGCTCCGGGTCGGCCATGACCTGCTCCAGGCAGATCTCGAAGGGCTGGCCCACGAACACCAGCTCGGCCTTCAGCCGCCGGGCCAGCTCCTCCCGCTCTCCCCGCCTGGGCAGGGTGGCGGCGATCCACACGGTCTTGCAGTCCACCCGCTCATCCCTGGCCTCGATGAGCTTGTAGAGCCCCTCCCGCACCGCGATGGTCAGACTCACCAGGTTGTTGGCCGCGCTCTCCCGCCGGCCCATGGTCAGGGCCTGCCGGATGAGGTCCAGGTCCACCACCAGGTCGGTGGGGTCCATGTGCTGCCGGATGTAGCTGCTCTTGCCGCAGCCCGGCGGCCCCCAGACGATGGCCACCCGCTGCGGGACCGGCTTCCCGTCCCCGTCGAACCACACGCCGTGGGTGAGGATCTTCCGGTTTTTCCGCTTCTCAAAGCCCCGGACGATGGCCTCCCGGTGGGCCTTGAAGTGGCAGTCCTTGCACAGCCACTGGAGCTTCTCCGGATTGAGGGCCACCTCGGCGTCACCGATGTTCTGGGGCGTCAGGAAGGTGGTGTGGTGGAGCTCCTCGCCGGGAGCCTCCCCGCAGCCCTCGCACATGCCGCCGTCGATCTGCCGGCGCCGGGAGATATAAGCCGCCCGGCAGGACTGCCAGGCCGGCGAGTTGTAAAACGTTTTGGCAAAGGGCTTCATGCCGCTCTCCTCCATGGGTCGGGCCCTTGGCTTTCCGGCGCCCGGCTATCACCTCGGGGCAAACAAAAAGCCAGAACCCGACCTGGTCCCACGCTGGGGATCTGGTCGGGCTCTGGCTTCTGCTCCGGGCTATCACCTCCGGAGAAACAAAAACACCTGAGCCGACACGACCGCCGCATGCGAACTGTGTGGCTCAGGCTCAATGGCTCAGGCTCAAATCGATATTCAGATATCGCTCCTTTTTGCAGTGCCGGCAATAGGCATAGGCCTTTACCTTGCCATCTGGAGGCAAGCGAAGGAGCTTCATCGTTTTACAGGCAGGGCAGATGACCCATCCGTCCTCGATGCCCAGTTTATCAGGTTTTTTGGGTGTTTGCAATGCCTACCCCTCACTTTCTACATAGGGTGACGAATTATTAAGACTGGTTTCAAGCCGGAAAATTATTAAGCCGGCCGCCGTCGGCCTCTATTATAGGTATACTGTCCCGGCTCCCGCTCCGGGAAGAGGAGGTACCGGGCGCCGATGCAGTCGGCAAAGCCGTAGGGGTTCTTCTCGCTGAAGGTCTCGTAGTCCACCGCGCCCGCCGGCGGCGCCAGGGTGACGCTGTCGCTTGGAATGTCAATATATTCCACTTCATACTTCTTGAGATTGCGGGACCCCCGCCAGGTCCGCTCCCCGGGCCTGGGCCTGCCGAACTCCCTGGCCTCCTTCGTGAAGTACTTGGCCAGCTCCCGGTAATAGTGGACATCCAGGGGCTCAGCCCGGACGTAGCCTCCCCCCTGCCATAGGCTGCGAATCTCCTCCAGGTCCTCGGGCGAAGTGAAGTTGAGCACTACATGATGGTGGAGCCGCTTGTCCTCCAGTTCTCCATCAGCGTCCATCCAGTCATAGGTCCTCAGCTCATGAAAACCCTCAGTGGTGTAAATGTACCGCAGCTCCTCCCCCCTCTTTCGCCGGACCGCCCGGTAGCTCCGGACAAATTTCTGGAATATTCTGTCCGCACCCCGCTTGTCCAGCGGAAGGTGGGCGTCGTCATAGGTGAAAACAAGCACCCAGTCCCGGGCCCCAAAGTTGGCCGCAAAGGTCAACTCCAATTCCCGCCAAGAACACTTCAAGTTGTAAAACATCTGCCCCGGCGAGGTGGGACCCTGCCGCCTGCCCCGTGTCCGCCTTCCGCCGGTTTCCGGGACCTTGCCCAGCACCTCCAGGTGCAGCAGGCCCGCCGTGATGGATTTGATGCACTTGGCCAAAGCTACGCTCCTTTCCAGCTCTGCACGGCTTTTACCAAATCGGAGACCGAGGCAAAGGTCTGAATCCAGCTCATCCCCCGCGTCTCGACCCGGATCTGGACCACCATCGGGACGCCCCACACGGGAGGCGCGGCATGGGTGGTGACCGTGGCCGCCGACCCCTGCGCCTCCCGTGTCAGGGTGATCTCCCGCCGGTGGTCCATGGCCCGGCGGATCGTCCGATAGTCCTCCTTGGTCAGCAGCTCCATGGGCTACGTCCTGGTCTGCCGGCCGGGGCAAAGGTCCATGGTCATCTGCTCGGGCAGCTTCTCCCGGATGGAGACCGCCCGGGCGTCGCCCAGCTGCTCCAGGGCCATGCCCAAAACCTCCTTCACACACTCTGCCGATCCCGGCGGCGCGTTTACCTGGATGGTGACGATCAGCATACCGAAACCTCCCCTAAACTTTTTCCATGCACTTATCCGCAGCTTTCCACCAACGCCGCTGCTCTTTACTGGCACTGTTCATGACTTTTTCGAGGGCAGCAGCCCGATTGATTACATGTTCTGGAATGGAAGATATCCGCTCCCCGTTATACGGTGCAAGCAAAGAGTTATATTCAGACAGCGCTGAGGAAAAACGCTCCCCAGCCAGCTTAGCTTTGGTATTGTACTCATCATACCGGTGGAGCATAATATCCGCTTCAAACCGTTTCAGCGAATAAGAGAGATCAAAGGCATGTTCCTGTATCCACCAAATCAACTCTTCCTTGGTTGCTTCTTCCAGCTTCATTCAGTCAGCCCCTTTTTGTACGCCGGGCCGGCCGTACCGCCAGGCGAATGTGATACAGCGGGTGTAGTGCTTGTCCCACTCCCAGCCGCCCGGGCGCTTGCACGCTCCGTGGGCATCGTCATGCCACAGGCAGTTGTGGCAGGTCCGCCGGTAGGCGTCCAGCACGATCAGCTCACCCATCGTCGCTCTCCTCCGGCATGCTCCCTGGCTCATAATATCTCGTGCACTTTTGGCAGCGATCCGGCTGGCCATAGGACGCACACATGTCACAGTCGCCATTCACCTCACAGAGGGAGCATGCCTCAAAGCAGACCCTGCTCCTGCGGCAGAAAAAGCGGTCTCTTATCACTTCCCTCTCCACTGGAAACACTCCTCCCCTTCCCAGCCGGGGCAGTAGTCCTCCTCGGAGCCGTTGTAGTGACAGAAGGGGCAGCAATCGGTGTCGTGGTCCCTGCGTTGGCGGATGGTGAGGGCCATGGTCTCCATGTCCCGCACAGCGGCGGTCAGAGCCGTCTCGGCCTCATCCGCCCGGGCCGTCTCTTCCTCCAGTTCTGCTTTGACACTCCGCAGAATGGCGCAGCCGTGGACGCCGCAGTCGTGTTCCCAGCCGCAGCCCAGGCAGGCCAGACTGCCCGTCTCCACCGCCAGCCGCCCCAGCGCCTTCAGCAGCTTTTCATTCCCCATATGGCATCCTCCCCTCACGCCGTCCTGGCTTGGCCTTCTTCGGCCGCCGCTTTCTGGTAGGGCACCTTCGGGGTGCCGTCCTTGTTACGTTTACTGCCGCCGGCCAGCCAGGCCAGCCACGGGTCCAGGATGTCGGCATATCTGACCATCGGCATGACGGCCTGGCCGGCGTCGTTCTGATAGCCGTGGATCTGCACGATCTGATTTCCTTTCATCTCAATGGTCACCAGGGGCTTGCCGGGCCGTTTCCGGTCCCGCAGGAACAGGATGGTGGTGCTCCCCTTGACATGTCGCTCGGCATAGCCGCCCACGCAGTGGTGCAGGGCCTTTCCCTCCGCCGTGATCTCGCCGGCGGAAACGGGTGGGCGGATCAGCCACCGCTTGGTGCTGAAGGTGTACCGGCTGACCAGCTTCTTCAGCCGTTTTTGGTATCGCTCCGAGGTCTGTTTCTCCCGGATGGTGGCGGCCGCCGCTGTGGTGCTCATGTGCCTGGCATGGAGATCCTTGGGCATGAGCCAGATGGGGTTGGTCAGATCATAGCCCAGCAGCGCGGCGTCCTCCAGGTAGTCCACCCACTCGGTGAGCAGGGTGTTGATGGACATGCGCTTCTGGCCCTTCCTGGTCTTTTCCTTCCTGGCGTAAGAGAGCAGACGGCCCGGCGTCACCTGGTACCGGACCATTTTCCCCACCAGCCGTCCCATGGTGCGTGTGCCCTCCTTGCGCAGCTCCTCCAGGTCGGCGAAGGTGACAGACATGCCCGCCCTGCGGAGCCGCTTATACCACGCCGCCATATCCAGCCTGACATCGGCGTAAGTCTTCAGCGCCAAGAAGTCCCGCAGCTCCGGTCGGCTCAGGCCAAAGGCCTTCTGCGGGTCGGTCTCCGCCCAGCGGAAGGCGTCCCGGTTCCACTTATTGTTGGCGATCAGGTCGTGGACCGCCTCCTGAAGCCCCATCTTCACCAGCATCTCCGTCTGTCTGGGCCACTGGGTACAGAGGGCCAGATAGCGGAGCAGCTCTGTGGTGTGGGGCGGCTTTGTACCGCCGTCAAAATAGGCCTCTGCCTGGCAGTAGCGGAAGGGGCTCTCCCGCAGCTCCTCCAGGTTGATGACTGTATAGGCCATCCCCTCGGCGGAGCACCAGCCAAAGGGCTCTGTCACCGGCAGCGGCAGCTTTGTGGGCGGAGCGTCCATGGACACATAGCCCGTCCAGGGATATCCGTCAAAAAGGCGGTAGGCCTTTTCGGCCAGACCAGGGATAAAGCGGTAGACCCGCAAAAGTCGCGTCTCAGGGCGGTCGGTCAGCCGCTCCTCATCTCCGTAAGCCTTTTTGGTCTCAAAGGCCAGGGCCCACAGCGCACCTTGCCACATCCGCAGCACCACCACTCGGTACCAGGCGCACAGGTTGTCCCGCTTCCCGGTGCGCCCCAGCTCCTTGACCTTGGCTAACTTCCCGCAGATGGGACAGGCCACCAGCTCTGGCTTCTTTGTGGGCGGCGCGCTCATAGCGCCTATGTGGCAGGTATACCCGTCCCAACGGTCCGGCTCCCGGTGGTGGGACGCCTCCATGACGGTCCTCCAGGACTCTCCCTTCGTCTCATCGGCATGGACGTGATGCCCGCAGCAGGTGGTCCAGACCTCTCCCGTTTTCCGGACCCGGAACAGGTAGGCCGGATAGATGTCGTTGATTCGCTCCAGATCTTCGGCCCGCGGCTGCGGCGCATGCTTGGCCAGCCAGACGGCCCGCTGAACCTCTGATTGCATCTTTCCCACCCCCTCAGAAGAAGTCGGAGAGGTCCAGCAGGATGCCGGTCTGCTGCGGCTCCACCGCCGCCGGCTCCAGCCGGATGCTCATGGTGAAGCTGACCTGGGCTCCGTCGAAGTAGAAAGACGCCGCCCGGCGGTAGGCCTCCAGATCGGAGAGGGAGCCGCCCACCCCCTTGGCCACGGCAGCCATGCAGTCCGGGAAGGAGCCGCCCTGGGCCACCGCCTGGGCGAACTCCTCGTTCTGTCGGCAGAACTCCAGGAGGGCATCCCGGACGGAAGACTTCATGACGTTCTCTTTCTGGCCCTTGACCTTGCCGTACTCGTCATTCAGGCGGGCCGACGCCTGTTCATACCAGCTGTTCACCCCGCACACCTCCCAATGGCCTCGGCCAGAGCCTTCATAGCCTTCTCCGCCCCCTGAGCGGCAGTCTGGTCCGGGCGGCCCCGCAGCTTGAGGAGGATGCCTCTCATCTTGTTGGCCTGCTCTTGGACCTGCTGGAAGAGGACCTTGAATGCAGCCATGTCCTCATCGGAGGAGAGCACCGCGTTTTTCCGGGCCTGTTCGGCATCCTTCAGCTGGGCCTGGGTCTGCTCCAAGGCGGCCTCGACGGCTTTGCGCTTTTCCTCAGCTTTGGCTTTGGCCTCCTTAGCCTTGTCCAGTTTGGCCTGCATCTCGGCCACAGCCTCTGCCCTGGCCTGGGCGATGGCCTCCGGGTCCGCCACCGTCTCTACTGCCACCTCCACCGGCTGGCTTTTCAGCTCGGTGAGCTCCTGTTCCAGCCGGGCAGCCTCCTGATCGGCCCGCTCCTTCTCTGCCCGGGCCGACTCCAGCGTGGCGTTGACCACCTTCATGTCGGCCTCCATCTTTGCCCGGGCTGCCTCCGCCACGGCGGCGTCGGCCTTGGCACGCTCGGCAGCCTTCCGGGCCTCGTCCCGTTCCCGGATGGCCCGCTCCAGCTGCCTGGTGGTCATGTCCAACACATTGTTCTCCGCCAAAAACTCATCCCTGTCTTTTTCCGGCAAAGCTAAGAGCGCCAAGGCCTTGGAGGCTCCCAAATCGGCCAGCGCTGGCCGATTTGAAAGTTGCCGGTACATCTGCATGAACCGTCTGGCGGTCCGTTCCGAATAGGACACTTTTTCGTTCAGCCAAGGCAGCCATTCACCGTGGGGCAGCATCTCCTTTGCCTCGATGAGGCACCGTCCAATGGTGAGGATGGCCTCTCCGCCCCGGCGCTGGGCGTCCAGGATATCCTCTGTGATGACCTCGATGGTCCGCTCGGGCAGCGTCTCGTCCTCCACAGTGTCCAGCAGGGCATCCTCCGCCTGCCTCCGCTCCCCTCTGCGGCGCTCTTCTTGGTCATAGAGCTCATAGCCGGGGCGGGCGTTGTTCCTATAGTAGTCGCAGTCCAGCTCCCGGCCGGTGAAGGAACACCTTTTTTCGCACTCAGCCGAGAGGGGGCAGCGCTCATTTTTCGCCTTTTTCATGGTCATGCTCCTCTCCGCTCAAATTCCGTACTTGGCTACATATTCGCCGTAGCTCATATGCTGGGCCCTGGCCCTGACAGCGATCTGCCCCAGGGAAGGCGCGGAGGGCCGCTCGCCGGTCCCGCGCTGTTTCATCACGCCGTCTTCGCGCTGTTTCTCCGCCACTCGGGCCTTGCTCTTCCGCTGGGTCTCCCGGCGCACGGTGGTCCGGCACTGGACGCAGTATCTGGATCTGGGATAGCCCGTGCAGGTCTTCCCGCATATCTGACAAGTATATGTGATCCCGTCCGCCCCGCCTCCCCTTTCAACGTCTCCAGGGCCCACTGGATGGCCCTGGCCACCTCCTGGTGTTCCTCTTTTCGGGCCGGGTCGGCCCGCATGAGGGCCAGATGGCGGAGACGCTCCGCCTCCAGGAGCTGTATCTTCCGTTCGTCCATACCCATCACCTTTCTTCGATCCGCAGCTGTTCCGGGATATCGGCCGGCCGCCGGTAGGACATCCCCGTGATCCGGCTGGAGGCCAGGGCGAAAGCCAGCTTACAACTGCCTACCATGCCGTGCCGGTTCTTGGCCAAGTCCACATCCAAGAGGGATGGGATGTTGGGGTCCACGGTACTGCGGTCAGCGTAGTAATCCTCCCGGTAGAGGAAGATCACACCATCGGCATCCTGTTCCAGGGCGCCGGTGTCCCGCAGGTCGGAGAGCTGGGGCCGCTTGTCCTGCCGGGCCTCCACCTCTCGATTGAGCTGACAGAGGACCAGCAGAGGCACTTTGAGGGTCCGTGCCAGGTCCTTCAGTGCTCCTGAGATCTCTGTGGTGTACTCATACCGCCCATACCGGCGGGACCCCGCAGGCGGCAAGATCTTGCCGAAATAGTCCACCACGATGAGCCGCAGGCCGCCGATGCTCCGCGCCAGAGCGCCGATGTCATCCACCGTCACCGTAGAGGCCGCGTTGGACCAGAGGGACAGCTGAGCCAGTGCTCGGGACGCCTGGGCCACTTTGGACTCCTCCTCCTCGCTGAGAGACTGCATCAGGAGCCGCTGAGTGGGGATCCCCGTGACGCGGGAGATCCGCTTGGCGGATAGCTGCTCCGTGTCCATCTCCAGGGAGACGAAGAGCACCGGGTCCGCCTGGGCCACCCGGTCGGCGATGTTGAGGGCTAGAGTGGTCTTGCCCATGCCGGGCCGGGCGGCCAGCAGGTAGAGGCCCGAGTTGAGCATCCCGCCCCCCAGCAGCGTGTCCAGCGCCATATACCCTGTGCAGACGTAGCCCTTGGCGTCCCCGGCCTCCACGGCCTCCCGCTGGCGGTAAAAGGCCAGGATGCTCTCCGTTGGGGAGACCAGCCTGCCTGCGCTGCCCTGGGCGGCCAGGTCGTCCAGATCCCGCCATGCGGCGGCCTGGATGGCGGCGGGGTCCTCCCCGCCCTCTACCCGCTCCTGGATGCGGCCTCCCAAGTCCCGCAGGGCCTCCCACTGTCGGGCCTTCCTGACGCCATCCACATACTCCATCACGTTGGCAGCGGTCGGGGTGATCTCCATGAGCTCCAGGACATACTGGCTGGAGATCTGGGTCCCCAGCTCCCGTGCGCGGCCCAGGGCGGTCACCGAGTCGATCGGCTGTCCCGTCCGCTCCAGATCCAGGGCCGCCTCATAGAGGGCTCGGTCAGCCTCCAGGCGGAAGTCCGTGGGCCGGAGCTCCCGCTCCACCTCCGGCAGGCATCTGCTGTCCAGCAGGATGGAACCGATCACGCTCTGCTCGGCCAGGAGCTCGTAGGTACGCTCAACCATCTGGGACCATCACCTCCTCTCCGTCTACGATCTCTGTGTGCCACCCGGTGAGCTGCCTGGCCTGGGTCTTGGCGGGGGCCCTGCCGCCCTTGGGGGCGGGCTCGTCCAGCCAGCGCTGGTTCCGCAAGTACCGGCAGGCGTAGGGCGCGGGCCAATCCCCAGACTCGACCTGCCGCTTGAGGGCGCGGGCGATGGTATCGATAAGGGCGTCGTCTGGCTTGAGCCTGTCCCATTCCCTGACGGCGGACACCCGGTCCTCGTGGCGGGGGTAGTAGTTCCAGAATGCCTCGAACCGCTCCGGCTTCCAGCTGGGGACGCTTTTGCTTTTTCGCTTTTTGAGCTGTCCCCCTTGGGGGACTATAGGGGGTATCTGTTCTATACTTGTACTATTCTCTCCGACATTTTTGTCAGGAGGGGTATGGACGATCCCGTCGGGAGGGGTCCCGACATTTTTGTCGGGAGGGGGCGCTGTTTCTCCCCGCTCGTATACGGCGGATATCCGCCGCTCCAGCACCTCCTGCGTGCTCTCATCCCGGATCACGTCCACCCGCAGGTAGCCCCGCTCCACCAGCACCGCAAGGAGCCGGGTGACGCTTCGCTCTGACAGGCCGAACAGTTCTGAGAAGTAGCTGTTCTTTGCATAGCAGTACCCAAGCTTGTCCGAGAGCGCCGTCACCTCTCCATAGAGGAGCTTGGCATTAGGAGGCAGGTCCCGATCGTAGCGGACAGATGCGGGGATGACAGCCCAGTAGGCCGGCCGCTCTGTGCCCATACCGCCACCCTCCTCACAAGATGTACTCGACCCAGCCCGGCAGCCCTATGGCCACCAGGACTGAGCCCAGGAAAATGGTGCAGTCCCCCAGGGCGCGCAGCCGCCGGCGGCGCGCCCTCCGGTCCGTTCTCCGCCCCGCCCGGCGTCCAGCGCTGGGGGCGGCTCTTCCCCCGCGGCATCCGCTCCGTTCCGTTCCGGCGGGCCGCCGATCCGCGTCCTGTATATCCTGTAGCATGACGTTCCTCCTTCTGTATGATGCCCGTGCCGCTCCTGGCGCGGCGGGTCGCGGTGACGCCCGGAGGCGAGGCGCCCTGCCCGGGGGAAAGTTCCGGGTCCCGCCTGGTCCCCGCCGCTCCAGCGGCGGCACGGTACAGCTCGTCCACTCTGCACCGCCTCTGTGGCGGTGCAGCTCCCTGCTCACCAGATGCCCTGGTCGATAAGGCACTTGACTGCCACCTCCTGGATGTGGCGGCGGCCTGCGGCCCGCTCCTCTTCGGTGGGCTGGATATCCTTGTGCATGGTATAGCATTTCGTGACCCCCATCTTGGGCCCATAGTCGATGAAGGTCGCGGCATCCGCCAGGAAAGGCGTGCCAGTGGGGTCGATCCGTGTGTCTATGTAAGAGTCCAGGCCCTCCCGCCGTGTGATCGTCACATCGTAGGTCTTTCCGCAAATAGTGCGGACCAAATGTTCGACCGTCTCAACGACTGCCATTTCCATATCACCTCCATCCAGACTATTCCGCCCCCTGCTTGTCCTATCCCCCGCCCTCCCTGGCACACCGCACCGCCAGAGCGGCCTCCACGATCCGTCCCAGATCGGCCACGATGCTGTCGAAGGCCTCCCGTTCGCTCTGGTCTATGATACCGTCCTTCCCGATACGCAGCAGCTCCCTGTCCCGGTGTTCCTCGACGAAGTCGTAGATCAGATCCAGGAGCTCCATGATCGCCTCGGGGAGACGCAGCTCCCGCACATCCGGAACGATGCTGCGTGCTGTCTCCGCGCTGGCCCGCAGGTGCTGGATGCCCAGCAGCTGTGAGTCATAGGCGAGGACCATCAGGTCCACCACCTCATTGGGCGGTACCCGCTGCCCAGTCTCGTAGGCCCGGATAGAGCTGTCCGAGATCCCCAGCTTTTCGGCAGCCGCTTCCTGTGTCAGTCCCTTCGCCTCCCGGGCGATCTTGTAGATGTTCCGCTTGTCCTGCGGCATGGTGTTCCTCTCCTTCCTGGAGTATGATGATAGTGGAGCGGGTCAGCAGGCATCGGTAGCCGGCCGGATGAGGCGGATGGTCCCGTCCTGCCGGCACACCACTAGGGCGGTATCATAATCTCGATCCACGATCCGCACTGCGTTCCGGGTGACGACCTCCACGCTCCGGATCTCGTCCGGTTGGAACTGCCCTTCAAGCCACTTCCTGAGCTTGCGCTGTTCTGATGTCTGAGCGGTAAACATAGGTAGCATCCTTCCTCAACTGACACTTTTCTCCCCTGCTCTAGGCAGCTCCCGACCGTAGAGGGCATCAATGGAGCAATGGAGAGCGACCGCCAGCTGAGGAGCCAGCGACCACTTGGGGTCTGAGATCCCACGCTCCCACTTGCCTACGGCCTGCTGGCAGACACCCAGCTTCTGGGCCAGGGCGGCCTGGGAGAGCCCCTGCTGTTCCCGCAGCGTCCGGATGTTGTTTCCCACGGTTTTGATCACCTCCGCTTCGCAACCTATGGTTGTTTACATGGCCACTATATCACTACTTTTAGTTGCTGTCAACCCCTTTTTGTGTCCTTCCTATTGCTTACAACAACCATTGGTAGTATAGTTTGGGGTGAAAGGGGGTGAACGCATGTTCGGTCAACGTCTGAAAGCCCTGCGCGCAGTCCATCAGATCTCCCAGAAAGACCTTGCGTCGCAGTTGTTTGTGAGCCCACAGGCTGTTGGAAAGTGGGAACGTGAGGAGGCCACTCCTAACCCGGAGACAGTACGCAAGCTCTCCGAACTTTTCGATGTCTCCGCCGACTACCTGTTGGGCCGGGAGATGAGCCCGAACGTAAGCCCCGCGTCCCACACGCTGCGGGTCCCGGTGCTGGGCGTGATCCAGGCCGGAGTGCCCATGGACGCCATTGAGGACATCCTGGACTGGGAGGAGGTCCCCGCCTCCTGGGCCAGCGGAGGCCGGGAGTACTTTGGCCTGCGGGTGAAGGGGGACAGCATGTACCCCAAGTACCTGGAGGGGGACACGGTGATCCTGCGCAGGGACAGCATCTGCGACAGCGGCGACGACTGCGCGGTGCTGGTCAACGGCGACGCAGCTACCCTGAAGCAGGTGCTCCTGCGGGAGGACGGCGCGGTGGAGCTGCGCCCGGTGAACCCCACCTATCCGCCCCGCACCTACTCCCCCGCTGAAGTGGAGTCCCTGCCGGTGCAGGTTATCGGCGTAGTGGTGGAGCTGCGCCGTAAAATTAAATAAAAACGATGTCCAAGTCGGACACCGGATGTCAGGAGTGCTTTTATGGAGCTGTTCGACTTTGTGGCGGTGGACTTTGAGACCGCCACACGCCAATACAACAGTGCCTGTTCCATCGGAATTGCCGCCGTGAAAGACGGAGAAGTCGTCGAAAACTTCTACTCCTTGATCCAGCCTCCAAACCTGGAATTTGAACCGGATAATATCCAGATTCACGGTATTACGCCGGAGATGGTCAAAAATGCACCAACATTTGATGATGTCTGGCCCAATATCCAGAAGTTCTTCGGTCCTCACCTTGTAATCGCCCATAATGCCCGGTTTGATATGCTGGTATTGAAACATTCTCTGGGCTGGTTCCGCCCGGAAGATTTTCACTATGTGGACTCTGTATCCATTGCGAAGGACTTCGTTCCCGGCAGCAAATCTCTCGCACACTGCGTCCAACATTTCGGTATTGAAATGGGATGTCACCACAATGCTCTGGATGACGCCCTTGCCTGTGCCAATGTGGTACAGTGCTGTCTGAATGCCTCTGACGCCAAAAACATCGGTCAGCTCTGCTTTTCTCAGCCCAATATCAAGATCCATTTGTTTTCTGAGCTGTCTGATTCGGAGCGAGAGTTCAGCACCCGGAAGAAATCCTCAACGCCGGTTTGGAAACGGACCTCCGCCGTCCGACCGGCCGATATTACCCCTTGTACCGACTCATTCTGCTGTGCACATCCGCTCTACCAGAAGAACATCGTGTTCACCGGCGAACTGTCCATAGACCGGGCCGTCGCCATGCAGATGGCCGTGGATGTGGGAGCAGTGGTCAAATCCGGTGTCTCCGGGAAAACCGACTATCTGGTGGTGGGAACGCAGGATCTGGCGTTGGTGGGCGCGGACGGTATGAGCAGCAAAGAGGAAAAGGCCTATGCCCTGAATCAGACGGGCAAGGCACACATCAAGATCATCCGCGAACAGGAGTTCATCGACCTGGTTCGCGCCGTGGAGGTTTGAGCTTTGGAAGGACAAATTTCTTTGACCGACCTTTCCACCCGGCCGGAGGCCCAGGAGCTGGCCTGGCTAGAGGACGCCATGCCCGCCATGCGCACCGCCGTGAAGAACCGCGGTGGTATCCCGGATCTGCTGGTGCGCAGCGCCGTCAAGTCCTACACTGCGGTGTTGTTCTGTAACTTCACCGTATTCCGCCTTCGTCTGCGGGGAAAGCAGCCCAGCATTGCGGTCCCCCTGCTCTTCTCCGACCTGCTTCCGGAGGGCGCCCCCCAGAAACGGGTGAGCTCTGAGCCGAAGTATATCCGTCTTTTGATCGACGCGGAACATCCCATTGACTTCTATGCCCCCTTCCTCGCTCAAATCGCGGGAGCCACGGTGGACCGCTATCCCAAGGAGTGGGACTGCTGCTCCCGCTATCTGGAGTGCAGCAACGCCGGCAGCTGTACCCACCCGGACAAGGCCTTTGCCATGCAGTGCGGCTACCGCAAGATCCTGAGCAGCGGGCGCATTTTCTTCGGCGAAAAGCGGAACGTGTGACAGAGTTCATGAAGTTCAAAAACCGGGAGCCGTACAAGAACTGTTTGATGCCGTTCTCGCCCGTAGCCTCACCCCCTGTGCAAAGTAAATCCACGACTGAACCGGTGTCCAAGTTGGACACCACCACACTGGAAAGGAACCTGCTATGCCCATCCATCTCCCTGACGATCTGGTCACACAGCTGCCTGCCCTGGCCCGGAAATACGGCGCCCAGCGGCTGGTGCTGTTCGGCTCCCGGGCCCGGGGCGACCACCGCCCCCGCAGCGACATCGATCTGGCTATTTATGATATGCCGGAGGAGAACCGGGGGGGCTTCTGGCTGGAGGTCGAAGAACTTCCCACCTTGCTGAAATTTGACCTTGTCCACATCTCTCCCGGCATGGATCCCGTATTCCTCGGCAACATCGAAAAGGACGGTGTGACGCTCTATGCTTCAGAAGATTGAAAACTATAAACGCGCTCTGGCGCAGCTGGAGGAAGCCGTCAAACGCTACCGGCAATCTCCGGAGGATACACTGTACCGGGACGGTCTGATCCAACGCTTTGAGTTTACTGTAGAACTGGCCTGGAAGTCCATGAAGGAATATCTGGAGGACCAGGGCATGGTCCTCTCCATCGCCTCCCCCCGCGGGATCCTGAAAGAAGCCTACGCCGCTGGTGCCCTCGAGGATGGCGACCAGTGGAACAAGATCCTGACCGCTCGTAATTTAACTTCCCATGTCTACGATGAGGCCACAGCATCTAACATCGCGCAGCAGATCTGCGCGGAGTTTCTGGACCCGTTACAAGCTCTCATGCACTTGTATGAGGGAGAACAGACGACCCCCTTCGATTCCGCCGTCGATCAGGCACACCTGCGCCAGACTATTGCCGGCCTGGACGCTGGAAACGGTTCGCCCTACAAGCTGAGCGAGACGGAGCATAAGTAAAAGAGCCGGGGCTGCGGCCCCGGCCTTTAAAAGTCCATTTATCGAACACTTGTGCTGTTTGTCGAAGCGGGAGGTGTTACTATGGACGCTGCCCAATACCTGCGCAAGTCCCGGATGGAGGAGGGCATGGACACAGAGGAAGTGCTCGCCAAGCACCGGAAGGCTCTGGCGGAGTACGCCGCCGCCCACGGGGTCCATATCATCGAGACCTACTACGAGGTGGTCAGCGGCGAGAGCCTGTACGCCCGTCCGGAGATGCTGCGGCTCCTGGAGGACGTGGAGGACGGGAAGTATGATGCCGTACTAGTGATGGACCTGGACCGTCTCTCCCGCGGCCGTATGAAAGACCAGGGCATCATCCTGGACGCCCTTCGGGAGTCTGGCACTCTCATCATCACCCCGGAGAAGACCTACGATCTCTCCGACGATCTGGATGACGAGATGGCGGAGTTCAAGACCTTTATGTCCCGCCGGGAGTACAAGATCATCAATAAGCGCCTGCGCCGTGGTCTGCGTCAGACCATCCAAGAGGGCTGCTATGTGGCCAACGCCCCTTACGGCTACCGGAAGGTCACTGTAGACCGCAAGCCCACCCTGGAGATCGTAGAGGAGGAGGCCAAGTTCGTCCGTATGATGTACGAGATGTATGTGGACGGATTCGGATGCGTCTCCATAGCCCGCCACGTCAACTCCCTGGGGGCAAAGCCCCGCCGGACCGACGCTTTCAGCAGGAACTCCGTGGCCAATATCCTGAAGAACCCAACATATATCGGGAAGATCGTATGGGACCAGAAGAAGCACATCCGTAAGGGCAGCAGAGGCAACCCGAAGCACATCACCATCTACCAGCCTCGGGAGCAGTGGACCATCGTGGATGGTATCCATCCCGCCATCGTTTCCAAGGAGCTCTACGAGAAGGCCCAGGCGGTCATGGCTGGCCGCTATGTCCCAGCCTCCAATGATGGCACCGTCCGGAGCCCCTTGGCCGGCCTGGTCCGCTGTGCCAACTGCGGACACCACATGCAGCGCATGGCGGTAGGCACCAAACAGCCCTACCTTCTGTGCAACACCCCCGGCTGCTGCGCCAGCGCTAAGTTCGACCTGGTAGAGCAGGCCATCCTAGACCACCTAGCCAAGCTCTTGGCAGAGCTTTCCGTGAGCAGGCCGGCGGCGGAAGTCAAGGGGACGGACTACCAGGAGGCCCGATTAGAGACGCTTCGGAAGGAAGCTGCCGCCGCTGAAGTGCAGAAAGGGCGGCTCTATGATCTGCTGGAGCAGGGCGTTTATGATGTAGCCACTTTCCGGGAACGTATGGAGAAGGTGAAGGCCCGGATCTCTTTCCTGGAGCGGGAGAGCTCCTCTCTACAGCGGACCATTCAGGCCGCGCGGCAGCTGGACCCGCAGATCCTTGCGGCCCGGATCCGCGCGGTGCTGGATGCCTATCAGGAGTCGGACCCGGCCCATCGGAACGCTCTGCTCCGTAGCGTCTTCGACGTAGTGTGGTACACCAAAGAGAAGAAGACCAAGCCTACCGACTTCATCCTTCGATTTGACCTCAATCCCAACTGACCGGCGGCCCTTTCCCTATCTGCCGGATGCCGGATATTATTAGTTTATAAAGTGCTATATCTTCCGATAAGGACTGCATCGAGGACCTGCGCTTCTACCCCACTCAGAGCTCCCAGTGCGCCATCGACCGCGCCATCAGCGTGAAGGCCGGGAAAGCCGAGCTGCTCTATGTGTACATCGACGTGGAGCCGGTGGGCTTCAACCGGGGCTTCTTCACTGTGGACGTCCGCTATTTCTACCGGGTCACCGCCGACGCCTTCGTGGGCGCCGCCCGGCCGGTGGAGATCAGCGGCCTGTGCGTCTTTGACAAGCGGGTCATCCTCTTCGGCAGCGAGGGGAACGCCAAAGTCTTCACCTCTCAGACCTCCCTGGAGAGCCTGGGCGAGCAGGAGCTCCGCTGCACCAACCTCCCCACCGCCGTGGTAGAGGCCGTGGATCCGATCATCCTGGGGATGAAGCTGGTAGACGTATGCGAGTGCCGTCCCTGCGACTGCGAGCTCACCGAGATCCCCCCCTGTATCTGCTCCTGCTTCGGCAGCGACCTCAGCTTCGGCAGCGAGGGGAAGCGGGTATATGTCACCCTGGGCCAGTTCTCTCTGATCCGCCTGGAGCGCGAGACCCAGCTCCTTATCCCCGCCTATGACTACTGCATGCCCGAGAAGGAGTGCACCTGCGGCGGCTGTGAGGACGATCCCTGCGAGATCTTCCGCCAGGTGAAATTCCCGGTGGATGAGTTCTTCCCCCCCAACAGCCTCCACAGCGGCGGCTGCGGCTGCAATATCCCTGAGCCCGGCTGCTGCAAGTGACCTTCCCTGTGGTGCGAAAGGGCCCGGCCGCTCGGCCGGGCCCCTGTTCGTCTGCCCCTCCTGTCTCCACGCAAAACACAAACAGTCTCCAGATCCGCTCCATACAGCGCTGCTACCCTGAGGAACGATCTCAAGCAGAAAGGATAGTGACATGATGGAGATCCATATCCAAAACGTCGGCATGACCTACCCCAACGGGAGGCAGGCGCTGAAAGATCTCACCCTCGACCTGCGCGCCCCAAGCCTGGTCGGCCTCCTGGGCCCCAACGGCGCGGGCAAGTCCACGCTGATGAAGCTGCTGGTGGCCGCTCTGTCGCCCACATCCGGCTCTATCCAGGTGGACGGGCGCCCTCTCGCAGAGGCGGAGGGGCTGCTGAAGGCACAGCTGGGCTATCTGCCCCAGGACTTCGGCCTGTTCGATGAGCTCACCGCGGCCCAGTTCCTGGACTATATGGCCGCGCTGAAGGGCCTGCCCGCCCCCCGGGCCGCCGTCCAGGAGGCGATCCGGGCCGTCTGTCTGGAGGAGAGAGCGGCGGCCAGGATCCGCACTCTGTCGGGCGGCCAGCGCCAGCGGGTGGGGATCGCGCAGGCCCTGCTGGGCGGCCCCCGCCTCCTGATCCTGGACGAGCCTACGGTGGGACTGGACCCGGAGGAGCGCATCCACTTCCGCAATCTGTTCTCCCAGACGGCCCAGGACCGTCTGGTCCTCCTGTCCACCCATATCATCGAAGATGTGCAGTCGGTGTGCGACCGGCTCGTGGTCATCGACCGCGGCGAGATCCTCTTCACCGGGACGCCGGCACAGCTGATCCAGTCCGCCGCCGGTCATGTAGGGGCCTTCTGGGAGCTGGAGGCCGCACAGGAGGAGGGGATGCACATCACCGCCAGGGTCAACACCAGCCGTGGCATCCGGTGCCGGGCCGTGGCGGAGACGCTGCCCCCGTATGCCCAGCGGGAGGAGCCCTCGCTGGAGGACGCCTACCTCTATCTGATCTCCAGGGAGGGCGACCGATGAAAGGGCTGCGGCTGTTCCCTCTGGAGCTGGGACGGCTCCTGCAGAGCCGTCTGACCTGGCTGGCGGCCCTTCTGACCGTGCTGTCCCCTTTGACGGGCCTCTTCCTGTACAGAACCACCTCCGCCGGCACCATGCTCTCCATGTACCTTGCCGACCCGGCCGTCGCGGGCGGCATCGTGGGCGGCATCCTGTTCGGGCTGCTCACGGTGTTCGAGCTGGACCGCTCGGCCCGCAGCCGTGTGGACGTGCTGCTGGACGCGGCAGTCTCTCCCCTCTGTATGGCCCTGGTGCGCCTGCTGGCCCTGACCGCGGCCGCGGCGCTGACAGCAGGCATCACCATGCTGGTGTGGCTGCCCATCAGCCGCGGCCTGATCGGCTCCGTCTTCAGCGGTGTGGACTATGTCCTGGCCTACCTCCTCTTTATGGGCCTGGCCCTCCCCCTGGCCATCCTGGCCGCCGCCTCAGCCTATCAGTTCACCCGGCGGGCGGACCTGTCTCTGGTGCTCTTCGCCGCCTTCGCCGGGCTCAGCCTGACCGTCTGGGCGGATGACTGGCAGCTCTGCTGGCTCAACCCCTGCGTGTGGGCCCTGTCCGATGATTTTACCAACTTCCGGCTGTTCCGCTCGGTGGCATATATGCGCTTGACCTGGCTGGCGGCGCTCTCCGGGCTCTGGGCCCTGTCCCGGCTGTGCGTCCGCCAGTACGGGAAGGGGCCCTTGGGGTCCCTGGTCCGGAACGCCCGGCGGGCCTATCGTCCGGCCATCGCCCTGCTGCTCTTGGCCTGTTCCGGCACTGCCTACGCGGCCCAGCCCTTTTATGATGACAGCGACCCGGATCTGAGTGCGGCGCAGCTCTATGAGCTGGACTACGCCCAGGGCGTCACCTTCTTAAACCGCACCATCCAGCTGATGCCGGACACCGAGGCCGGGACGGTGGCGGGCCGGGCCGTCTACCGCTTCCAGAATACCTCTGGCCGGGGGTGGACCGCCTATTTCGGACTGGACCCGGGCTATGAGCTGAATGCCTCCATCAACGGCACTGAGCTCCCCGCCGTCCGCACCGGCTATGAGGAGAGCAACATGGCCCTTTGGGAGCTCTCCATTCCGGAGGGCGAGCAGGTGGAGCTGGAACTGGAGTATGGAGGGTTCCCCAAGGACTGGAACATCTCCTCCACCAGCCAAGGTGCACCGGAGGTCAGCGGGGTATACCTGTGCCTGGAGAACCAGCGGCTGGCCCCCTACCTGCTGAACGTGCTGCCCGGGGAGACGGGCTATCCCACCACTGTGGAGATCACCCTGCCCGCCTCCATGACCGCCATTCCCTTTGGGCCCAGCGATGCGTCAGTGATCGCGGAGAACGGGGACGGCACCAGGACCTGGCGCTATGAGAGCAGCAGCCGGGGCGGCATCCTCTATGCCGGGGACTATATCCGGGAGGACATCGAGGCCGGCGGCATCACCATAGCGTTCTACTACGGCCGCAAACATCAGGCCGTGATGGAGGCCGCCGGGGCGGCAGAGGCCGTGAAGGCAGTGGTGGACTACTGTACCGAGCATTACGGCCCCCTGTCCTTTGGCGCGGGCGGCACTCTCAAGCTGATCCAGAGCAGGGTCTCTGGCGGCGGCTATGCCGCCGACGGGGCCAGTCTGATGGACGAGCAGGATCTCACCGCCGCCGATCTGGAGGACCGAGGCAAAGGCGCTTCCGCCGGCGAGGTGATGATCCATGAACTGGTCCACCAGTGGTGGGGCCTGGGCAACATGTTCGACAGCGCCGGGGACGCGAGCCCCTGGTCCGCGGAGGGCCTGACCGTCTACACCACCTACCGCATCGTCAAGGCCCTCTATGGCGAGGCATACGCCCGTGAGAACTATATAGCCCACTGGCAGCAAGTCGTGGACGACTACTATCTGGATTTCTATGTCCGCCATCCGGAGCATCTGGAGAGGCTGCCGGAGGAAGCGCGGCTGGAGATATCCAACAGCTTGACCTATGTGCGTCAGTACTGCGAGATGCCGCTGAAGATCCTGAAGGCCGAGGCGCTGGTCGGCGGCGAGGATGCCTTGGACCAGATCCTCCACGACCTGTTCGTCCGAGAGCTGGACCCGGCATATCCCTACCTGACCTATCAGGACTTTTTAGACGCCTGCGGGCTGAAGGAGGAGGACCTGGACCTTGCGTAGGATATTTGGATATGAGTGCAGGCGGCTGCTGTGCAACAAGTTTTTCTTCGGGATCTTGCTGGTGCTCCTCGCCTATGGCTGGCAGGTGCTGCGCAGCGTCACCATTTTGGGGGTGTCCCACACCGCCCCCTTCTCCCCCTGGAGCTTCGGGGACTATCTGAGCCGTCTGCTCCCCCTGCTGTGGCTCGGGGCCCTGTTCTTCCTGACCTTCTTCACCTCGGCCGGGGCCAGGCGCGCCGCCGCGCTCACCGGCGCCGCCCCGGTGGATCCCCGCCTCTATGCCCTGGTCCGGTGCGCCGCCGCCCTGACGGGGACCGGGCTGCTGGTGCTGGCCTGTCTGGCGGGAGCCGCTGTATTCTACGGCCGCTATTTCGGCTGGTACGGGTGGGGGGAGCTGCTGGCCCCCGCAGCGGTCGCTCTGCTCCCTCCCCTGGTCTTTGCCCTGGGGAGCGGCTGGCTCCTGGGGCGCATCAGGCCCTGGCTGGTATACGTCTGGATGGCGGTCCCCTTCATATGCGCGGCCCTGCCGCTGCCGGCGGCTCTCGGGCTCTGGAACGGGACCTTCTTCACCGGGTATCCTCTGACCCTGGATGCGCTGGACCCGGCATTCACAGTACCGGCAGCCGTCATGCTGGCCCAATGCGGGCTGCTCGCGGCCGGCGTCGCGCTGCTGGCGCTCCGCCCCGGCAGGAGCCGCCCCAGCTGACCGGATGCGGCGCACTGCGCGCCTCGTGCAGCATACGGCGGCCCCCTCCTGACAAGAGGACGCCGCAGGACGGTCACCCGTCCTGCGGCGTCTCTGTGTCCATATCGCTCTTCTGCCGTCCCTCTAGCCTCAGATCGTCACGACAGGCTCACAGCAGCGGTAGTCTGTGTCGATATCATGGGCGATGAAGCGCGCCCTGAGGTCCCGCTGCCTGCACATGCAGCCGGTCGGGCCGCTGGAGACGTCCAGGTCCTCCGGGAGCACGAATTTGATGCATTTGACCAATACGTCCCGGCAGGACGGATAGTCGTGGGCAGGGATGGTCATCGCCTTCATGCCCCGTTGATGCTCCACGCCGTTCTCATCCACTTCGGTGAGGATCACCGCCAGGGCCACCCGCTTGCCGGGGCAGACGTTTTTGATCGTCACATCCAGCTGTACGATCCGGCCCTGGGACTCCAGATAGATGTCGCCCAGATCCACCGATACGGCGTCGGAGCACCCGGCCACGGTCAGATCTACCGGCACAGGGCACTCCTCGGGGTGGACCACCACATCACATTCCACTGTGACCGTCGGCGCGGGGAAAGAGACCACGTTCCCCTCCGCGTCGGAGTAAGTGATGGACTCGTTGACCAGTTTGGTCCCCTGGGTCTGGCTCACATGCCGGACGAAGAATCCCAGCACGGCGCTCTCACTGGCGCTGACTCCCAGCTGAGGGATGGTCCACCGCAGGGACCGGGCGTCCAGCATGGAAGCGGAGCCCTTGGCCGGCGTCAGCACGTTGGTGATCACGAGATCCGGCGAGACGACCTCATCGATCACGATATCGGTGGCGCCCGGCTTGGAGATATTGGCCGCCAGTTCGGCGAACAGTTCCTCCAGATCCGCCGCGTTGGGCGTGATCGCCACATGGGCCGCGTCCGGATCGCTGGCCCACTCATTCAAAGTGTCCACATCCACGCCGTCCGATCCGACCAGCCCGATGCAGTAGATGATGATCCCCTGGGCCTTGGCCGCGGCGGCCACCGGAGCGGGCGGAGCGCCCGCCGTGGTGTTCCCGTCGGTGAACATCACGATCACCTTGGCGTTGCTGGACGCGAAGTCGAAGAGCTGTATCGCCTTGGTGAACGCGTCGGCGTGGTCAGTGTTCCCGCCGGCGCTCAGACTGTCCACAGCGTCCTTCAGCGTGTCCACAGAGGTGATGAGCTGTGTGTCTGCCACGGCGTCGCTGGCAAAGCTGACGATCCCGATATGGCTGCCGGAGCCGATCTGCCCGTCCTTCACGCCGTCCGTCGCCTCTTCGATGATATCGATAAAGGTCTTGGTGCCGGCCTTCATGCTCGCCAGCGGCGTCCCCGCCATGCTGCCCGAGCGGTCCAGTACCAAGACGATGTCGGTGGGGTTCGAGATGATATCCGGAGCGGCCGTCAGGGCCAGCGTCACACGCAGAGTCCCATCGCAGCCGATGCGCTCCCTGTCGATCACCTTATTCGAGTTCGTAACACCCATTCGTGTTACCTCCTTCTGGGGGAGCAGCCTCCCGTACCATCCTATGACGGGCCGCCCCCGGGCGACACCGCCTGTGCCGCCGCAGACAGAAGGAGCTCCAGGCCGCGTGCGCGCGCACGGCCTGTCTTTTACTTTTCCAGCAGGCTCCTCCGGCCCAGCGGCCGGTAGACTGTGAGATACATCGTCGTGAAGCAGGCCGCCCCGCCCAGCAGCTGGGACACCGCCTCGGCGATGAAGACGCCGCTGGTCCCGAAGAAAACGGGCAGGATGACAGTGAGGGGGGCGTTGATGAACGCTTTGCGCAGCAGGGAGAAGAAGATCGCCTGCCGCGCCTTGCCCAGGCCCGTGAACACAGACTGCCCCGCCAGCTGGAGAGACATGAAGATGAACAGCGCGAAATAGGTCCGGATCGCGGGGATGCCCGCCTGTATGACGGCCTCCTCGGTGGTGAAGATGCCCATCAGCATACCGGGCGCCGCCATGACGACCAGCCATACGAGGACAGAGTAGGCCACCACCACCAGGGCGGAGAAGCGGATGCCCTGCCGCACCCGCCCATTCTCCCCGGCGCCGTAGTTGTAGCCCAGCACGGGCTGGGAGCCGTTGGACAGGCCGGTCACCGGCATGAGGACCACCTCCCGGATGGAGTTGATGATGGTCATCACGCCCACATAGAGGTCGCCGCCCCAGGTCTGAAGGGTGGCGTTGCACACCACCTGCACCAGGCTGTTGGTCAGGTTCACGAAGAAGCCCGCCAGCCCCAGGGAGAGGATCCGCTTCACCCTGGCCGCCGAGAGCCGCATCCGTGAGAGGCGCAGGTGGAGGATGGCCTTCTTCCCCGTCAGGAACACGAGGACCCACACCGCAGAGCAGGCCTGGGCCATGATCGTGGCCAGGGCCGCGCCCACCACTCCCATATCGAACACGAAGATGAAGATGGGGTCGAGCACGATGTTGACCACCGCGCCCAGGCCCACGGTCAGCATGCCCGTCTTTGCGAAGCCCTGAGAGTTGATGAATGGGTTCATGCCCAGGCCGATCATCACGAAGACGGTCCCCAGGAGATAGATGGTGAGGTAGGCGTCGGCATAGGGGAAGGTGTCGTCGCTGGCCCCGAAGAGGTACAGCATGGGCCGCCTCACCGCCAGGAAGAACACCGTGGCCGCCACGCCCAGGATGAGCAGGAGGGAGAAGGCGTTCCCCATCACATATTCCGCCTCTTCCTCCTCCCCCTTGCCCCGGCATATGGAGCACAGAGGCGCGCCGCCTACGCCACAGAGGTTCGCAAGGCCCATCAGGATCGAGATGATGGGCATGGTCAATCCCAGGCCGGTGAGGGCCAGGTGCCCGGGCAGACGGCCCAGATACATCCGGTCCACCACGCTGTAGAGCACGTTGATGAGCTGGGCCACCGTCATGGGTCCCGCCAGGCGCAGGATGTTTCCCGGCACGCTCCCTTTGGAGAAATCGCTCTTCTGTTGTCCTGCCATCATATCCCCTTCTTTTCCTCGTTCTCTCCCATCCCGCCGCAGCCGTACGGGCCGGTCTTGGCCGCTTGGCCCCGGTCCCCAGGCCCCTTCGACAAAGGGAGCTCCCCCGCCCGACGGCGGGGGAGCCCTTTTCTGTAGTCTCGCAGCGGCACATGCCTCCAGGGACCGTCAGCGTCCCTGCGCCCTGTCCTGCTCGATCAGGATCTTGAGGGCCTCCACCCCCACCTCGATGGCAGCGGACAGGTCGTGGCTCTCCGTCTGGTCCAGGCCCGCGGCCTCCCGCTCCTGGTTCCAGATCACATGGAAGCAGGAGCCGCAGCGCACATGGAGGGCCGCGGCGCAGCAGAAGAGCGCGGCCGACTCCATCTCCGAGGCCAGGACCCCCAGCCGTTTCCACGCCTCCCACTTGTTGAGGAGCTCATAGGACACCGGCATCCGCGCCGGGGAGTGCTGCCCATAGAAGGAGTCCTTGCACTGGACCACGCCGGCGTGCCAGGGCTTGCCCAGCCGTTCCGCCGCCTGGACCAGCGCCATCTGGACGCGGTAGTCCGACACGGCGGGGAACTCGATGGGGGCGTACTCCCGGCTCGCCCCCTCCATGCGCACCGCCCCGGTGGCCACCACCACGTCGTCGCTCTTCACCTCCAGGGCGATGCCCCCGCAGGTGCCCACCCGGATGAAGGTGTCGGCGCCGATGTTGTGCAGCTCTTCCATCGCGATGACGGCGGAAGGTCCGCCGATGCCGGTGGAACACACCGACACCTTCTCCCCCAACAGATATCCGCTGTAGGTGGTGTACTCCCGGTTGGACTGTACCTTGACCGGCTGGTCGAAGTAGGCCGCGATCTTCTCGCAGCGGCCCGGGTCGCCCGGAAGGATGCAGTAGCGCCCCACGTCTCCCTTTTTACATTGGATATGGAATTGCAGCTCGTGTTCGTGCATTTTTTCCGCCTCCTGTGATCTCCCGCCGGTCCGGCGGCCAAATAGTCTGGAATGTGAGACCATTATAGCGGTTTTCGGCGCGCTTTGCAAGGTCCGGTCCCCTCTCAGCCAGGGCCCGCCGCGCCCCGCCCGCCGTGATCTTCTCTTGCATTTTCTTCCGGCTTCCGGTATGATGGCAGGGAAGATACACAACAGCTCCAGGAGGTGCCCATGAAAAAAACCGCCCTGCTCTGTCTTTTGGCCCTTCTCCTGGGCTGTGGATCGGGCTTCGTCTTGGGCCAGCAGTCGGGGGGCGGAGGCGCTTCCCCGCCCGCCGGGGGAGCGGAGATGTCCATAAGCCCCCTCTCCCCCTCTGTGGACCAGGAGGCTCCGGCCCCGGAGGACAACACCGCTCTCCTGGAGGCCGGCTCCACCGTCCTTCAGGCTCTTCGGGATGGGGATATCCAGGCCCTCTCCGGCCTCGTCCACCCGGAGCGTGGGGTCACCTTCACCCCCTATTCCACTGTGGACCCCATATCCGACCTGACGTTCCTCCCCGACCAGCTCACCGAGGCCGCCATCAACCGCACCCAATACGTTTGGGGGACATCTCAGGGCGGAGGCGGGCCCATCGAGCTCTCTCTCCAGGGATATCTGGACCGATACGTCTACAACGCCGACTACTCCTCCGCCCCCATCATCGGGGTGGACTCCGTGATCTCCTCGGGCAATTCCCTGGAGAACGTGGCGGAGGCCTATCCGGACGCCCGCTTCCTGGAGTATTACTTCCCCAGCCTGGACCCCTCCAACAACAGCTTCGACTGGTGCGCCCTCAAGACCGTGTTCGTGTGGTCCGCAGGCAAGTATCAGCTGGTGGCCCTCATCCACAGCGAATGGACGATATGAGACGGGAGAGCCCGCCGCATCTCTGCGGCGGGCTCTCCCTGTTCCTTTCCCTGGCCCGCTGTGCCGTTCAGGCTGCGGGGACGTAGGGCTCTTCACTTTCCACCGGCTGCTCAACGGGCTCTTCCGTCTCAGGCGGGGCCTCCGTGTCCCCGGTCTCACCGCCTTCCGGCGGCAGCGACGGCTCCTGATCCTGATATGCCTCCGGCCAGGTGCTGGGGTCGAAGGGGTTGAAGTTCTCCCAGTCCTCTGTGGTCTGGAAGTCCTCCGGCCCCGGCCAGGTGCTGGGGTCGAAGGGGTCGATCTCCTGCCGGACCGTCTCCCCGCTCTCCTCAGGCGGCGCCTCCTGGGCCGTAGTGTGGACCGTGCAGGTCCCCAGAGCGGTCATATGGCTGAGCGTGTAGGCGTTGTCCTGGACCGACACCGAAGCGCTGACCCCCTCCCGGGTATAGTTGAGGAGGCTCACGATCTGACGGCTCTCCGCCGGGCAGAACTCACCGGCCAGATGATAGAGCCCGGTGGGCTCCCCGTTCTCGTCCAGGATCGGGTCGTCGGTGCAGACCTCCTGCTCCGTGTGGATGTCACAGAAGCCGGTGGGGGCGTCTCCGCTCACGAACGTGAGGGTGATCGTCCGGTCGCCGCGGGGGTCGTTCCGGCAGGCGTCTCCCGGAGTCAGTCCGCTGTCGATACAGATCTCCTTCTGTACCAGGCCCGCGGAAGGTTCGGGGAAGCTCTTGTCCTCCAGCCCCTCGTGGATCCGGCTCATCACCAGGCGCCAGGTATTGGCGGACTGCTGCTGGAGGGAGGAGCTCATCCGCTCCTGGATGTCATAGCCGCTCCAGACCGCCGCAGTGTAGTAGGGGGTATAGCCCACGAAATACAGGTCGATCCGGTTGGAGGTCGTGCCCGTCTTGCCGGCCATGGTCATGCCGCTGAACCGGGCCCGGGTGCCGCTGCCGTTGACCATGACGTTCTGGAGCATATAGTTGATATACCACGCGGTGGAGTCCTTCATGGCCACATGGCTCTCCTGGGTGTTGTCCAGGAGGACGGTCCCGTCGTTGCGCAGCACCCTGCTGTAGGTCCGGGGCTCGATATACACGCCGCCCCGGGGGAAGACGGAATAGGCCGCCGCCATCTCCATAGTGCTCACGCCGTCGGTGAGCCCGCCCAGGGCCAGCTGCGCGGGGCCGATGTCGGAGAGCACCCGCCCATCGCTGGTCGTGCGCTCCACGACCAGGTGGTCCTCGTCGAAGCCCAGCTCGTCGATCAGGAAGTCGAACGCCACCTGGGGGGTGATATAGTTGGAGAGGACCTTCACCGCCACCGTGTTGATGGAGTCCTCCACCGCCGTATAGACGGTGGTGAGGCCCCGGTAAGTGTTGGTGACGTTGGAGGGCCAGGGGGCCCCATTGGTCCCCTCGTTGCTGTAGGGGGAGTCGTCCACCACCGTGGCGGGCGTGATGGCGCCCGCCTCCAGCGCGGGGGCATATACCGCCAGGGGCTTGATGGCGGAGCCGGGCTGCCGCTGGGACAGGGCCCGGTTCAGGGTGAGGCTCCCCGTCTTCTCGCCCACGCCGCCTGCCACGGCCACGATATCGCCTGTGGTGTTGTCGACGATCGTGATGGCGGACTGGAGCTGCTGGCCGTTGGAAGACGTGCCCTGGAAATTGCTCAGGTCCTGATAGACCGCGTCCACCGCCGCCTGCACCTCGGGGACCAGGCAGCTGTAGATCTCCAGGCCGCCGTTATACACCATCTGGGTGGCGTACTGCTCCGACCAGCCCTGCTCCGCCCGCAGGTCGCTGATGACCTCCCGGATGAGCTGGTCCTCATAGTAGGTATAGGCGGTGGACGAGCTCCCCTCGTCCGACCGCTGGAACACCAGCTCCTGGGCCACGGCCGCGTCGTATTCCTCCTGGGTGATATATCCCTGGTCCATCATCTCATAGAGGATGAGCTCCTGCCGCTGCTTGTTCTGCTCCCTGGTATAGTCGGAGATATAAGGGTCGTACCGGGAGGGGTTGTTGGTGATGCCGATGAGGCTGGCGCACTCGGCCAGGGTCAGCTGAGACACCGGCTTGCCAAAATAGGTGAGGGAGGCGGTGCCCACGCCGTAGCAGCTCCCTCCCAGATAGATGTAGTTGAGATACATCTCCAGGATCTCCTCTTTGGAGTAGTTCCGCTCGAACTCCAGGGCCCGGAAGATCTCCAGGATCTTGCGCTTCACCGTCACCTCGTCGTTCTCCGTCATGTTCTTGATGAGCTGCTGGGTGATGGTGGAGCCGCCGTAGGTGTCCCGCATGCCGATGAACATGTTGAGGAACGCGCCGGCGGTGCGCCTCCAGTCCACACCGTGATGGGTCCGGAAGCGCTGGTCTTCGATGGCCACCGCCGCATCGATCAGATCCTGAGGGATCTCATCATAGCTCACCAGGACCCGGTTCTCTCCCCCGTGGAGGGTGCGCAGTTCTTTATATTCCCCGGTGGCCGCGTCCGTATAATAGATGGTGCTGCTCAAGTTCATGCTGAACGCGGTGGCGTCTACATAGGTGTCGGGCAGGATGACCGTCCGGATATAGACCGCTGCGAAGCAGGCGAGGATCGCGGTGGTGACGATGCCGATGAGGAGCAGCGTCCCCACGACCCGTCCCACCGTCCCAGCGACGGACCTCCCGTGCTTTCCGCGCCGCCTGGGGCGCTGGGGCTGTCCTCCGCCGCCGTTTTTTTGATATGTCGTTTCTGCCAAGCGTAAAACCTCCGTTCCCGGCCTTGCGGCCGCCGCGCGGTCATGGCTGTTCCCGCGCAAAGGGTGCTCCATATATCGGGATACACGCTGTTTTCATCACAAGGTCTTTCGATACACGGATCTGAACTATCCTATCATAACTTGGTCATTATAGCACATTCTCCTTATTTGTCCAACCCATGATTTTTACATCCTTTTCTCAGACTAAAAATTTGCCAGCTTCCGCTCTTGCATTTTTCCCGCCGACAGGGTAAAATAGAGGCAGCATCAAGGAAGGACGGTACCCACCCATGAGCGATGAGTACGGCGGCAATTTCATCAGTGTGACCGATGAGGACGGCAACGAGATCGAGCTGGAACACATCGACACCATCGAATATGACGGCAACACTTACATGGCCTTCTTTCCCGTGGTAGAGGCCGGCGAGGACGGCTCCCCTCTCGACGGAGAGGATGAGGAAGAGGCCGGGCTCATCATCCTCAAGGTGATCGATGTGGACGGGGAGGAAGAGCTCTCCACCCTGGACAGCGATGAGGAACTGGAGGCGGTCTACCAGCAGTTCATGGAGTCCCTCTTTGACGAGGAAGAAGAGGAGCCTTGAGGGGATACGATCATACAACGGTCTTCTCCTGCTCGGTGCGTGATGGTTTCTTTTTAAACCCACATCTCTGAAACGGGACGCTATCCTCGTGCCGTGGCTTGCAGGCCTCCCGGCCCCCCTCGAGGGCGGTTGGAAGTTGGAAGCAGTAAAGCGGTGCGGAGGCGACCCACCTGCCATATCGTGCAGGTTTGATCAGGGCCACACGGCCAGAGCGGGAGCTCTTATTTCTGTCCGTCTTTCCGAAGAAAGACGGACTTTTGCTATCCAGAACGGCCTTTCAGCGGGGCGCCTCCTCTCCCCGCTGTCCCTCCCGATCCGGGCCGTGACTGTGAACACGATGTAAAAGAACGCTCTCCACGGCAGATCCGCTCTTGCAACCGGGAGCCCTTTCCTGTATAATGTATGACCGTCTGAACCCGCATTTTTATTGAGAGGACTGAAATGTAACATGAGCGCTTCCAGAGAGAAGAAACAGCGCCAAGTCTCTGCCGCCAGCGGCCTTACAGAAAAGCAGCGCCGGCAGCAGGCCGAGGCGCAGAAGGCCCGTTCCAAAAAGATCCTTTACACAGTGATCGGGGTCGTGTTGGCTGTGCTGGTCATCCTGCTCCTGGTGTGGAACAGCGGCCTTTTCGACCGGAACAAGGTCGCGGCCACCATCGATGGGCAGGACTACAGCATCACTGAGGTGGGCTACTACTACTATCCCATGGCCAACCTCTACCAGCAGTACGCCCAGTACGGCCTCACCGCCGACGAGGAGACCCTGCGGCAGGACGCCGTGGACTCTCTCCACCAGGACGTGGCACTGTGCGCCGCCGCCGAGGCCGAGGGCTATACTCTCTCCGAGGAGGGGCAGGCCAGCGTGGACGAGCAGATGGACCAGCTCTCCACCTATGCCGCCCAGAACGGCGTCTCTAAGAGCTATTATATCCACAGCGTGTACGGCCCCTATATGACCGAGTCTATCCTGCGGGAGTGCCTGACCCGGGACATCCTGGCCAGCGAGTACTACGACCGCCACTCCGACGGTCTGGAGTACACCGCCGACGATCTCCAGACCTATTACACCGAGAACGCCGACCAGCTGGACAGCTTCACCTACTCCGCCGCTTTCATCAACGGCGCGGCGGCCGAGACGGATACTTCCTCCGACACCGGTGACACCGCCCCCGAGGAGACCGCTGCTCCCGAGGAGAGCACCGCCCCCGCCGAGGAGGCCGCGCCTGCCGTTACCATGGAGTCCGCCAAGGCCACTGCCGATCAGCTCCTCAGCGATGTCCAGGCCGGCGGTGACTTCGACGCTCTGGCCGAGGCCGCGATCGAGGGGGACGATCCCTCCAGCTACACCGACAGCAACACCCTGCTGGGCAGCAGCCTCACCTCTTCTCTCAATGCCGACTGTCAGGCCTGGCTGGCGGATGCCGCCCGTGAGGCCGGCGACATGACCGTCATCGAGGTGGCCGACCAGGGCTACTGGGTCCTCCGCTTCGAGGACCGCTTCCTGGACGAGACCAGCTACGGCAGCGCCGATGTCCGCTATATCTCTGTGGAGGCCGAAGTGGCCGAGGACGCCACCGCGCCCACCGACGAGGCTCTGGAGGCCGCCCGCACCGAGGCCCAGGGCCTGCTGGACGAGTACACCGCCGGCGATCAGACTGCCGACGCCTTCGCCGCCCTGGCCACCGAACGCTCCGACGATCTCGGCACCAAGGACTCCGGCGGTCTGTATGAGGGCCTGACTCCCACCTCCACCGCCTTCCCCACCGCTTTCACCGACTGGGCCTTCGCCGAAGGCCGTCAGGTGGGCGACACCGGCATCGTGGAGAACGACCTGGAGGGCCAGCAGGGCTGGTATGTGATCTATCTCCAGGACCACACCCTGACCTGGGAGAACACCGCCCGCAACGCCCTGCGCAGCACCGACCTGAGCGACTGGCTGACGGAGATCGAGGAGGCCCATCCCGTCACCGTCAACGAGGGGAACCTGGCCCAGGTGGGCTGATCCGAACACCTCTATCGCCCCTGGAGCCGATCTCCAGGGGCGATATCTTTTAGGAGGCATCTTCAGTGAACGATCGATTTTTACGCATCCAAATGCTCCTGGGGGAGCCGGCCATGGAGCGCCTGGCCGCCGCGCATGTGTGCGTCCTCGGCCTTGGCGGCGTGGGGAGCTGGTGCGCCGAGGCCCTGGCCCGCTCCGGAGTGGGCGCGCTCACCCTGATGGACCAGGACCGGGTGGAGCTCACCAACCTCAACCGGCAGGCCCAGGCCCTCACCTCCACGCTCGGGCTCCCCAAGGCGGAGGCCATGGCCCGGCGGGTGGCCGACATCTCTCCCGCCTGCAAGGTCCGCCCTGTGGTGGGCCGTTATGAGCCCGCCGCCCGGGAGACGTTCTTCTCCACAGACTATGACTATATCGTGGACGCCATCGACCTGGTGTCCTGCAAGCTGGATCTGATCGAGACCGCCCTGGCCCGGAAGATCCCCATCCTCTCCGCCCTGGGCACCGGGAACAAACTGGACGCCGCCGCCCTCCGGGTCTCCGATATCTCCAAGACCGAGGGCTGCCCCCTGGCCCGGGTGGTGCGGAAAGAGCTCCGGGCCCGCGGGATCCACCATCATAAGGTGGTCTGGTCCCCCGAGCCCGCGCACCCCGCCGCCCAGCCCGAGACCCCGCCCCCCGGCCGCCGCAGCGTCCCCGCCTCGGTGATGTGGGTCCCCGCCGCCGCCGGCCTGCTCCTGGCGGGCGAGGTGGTCATGGACCTGACCGCCGGACTGAGAGAGGGGGAGCCGTCATGAGCGAGCCCTTCCCCCTCTGGGTCTCCTGGGCTCGGGAGCTCCAGGCCCTGGCCCAGGCGGGCCTGGAGTACTCCAGGGACCCCTACGACCTGGAGCGCTTCCAGCGCATCCGGGAGATCGCCGCCGAGATGGTCTCCCAGGGCACCGATCTCCCCCTGGAGAAGGTCACCGGCCTCTTCTGCGGAGAGTCCGGCTACCAGACCCCCAAGCTGGACACCCGTGCCGCCCTCTTCCAGGACGGCAAGATCCTCCTGGTCCAGGAGCGGGACGGCCTCTGGGCCCTCCCGGGCGGCTGGGTGGACGTGGATCAGTCGGTCCGGTCCAACACGGTGAAAGAAGTGCTGGAGGAGGCCGGGCTGGAGGCGGAGCCCCTCCGCCTCATCGCCGTGCAGGACCGGAACCTGCGGAACACGCCGCCCTATATCTACGGCGTATGCAAGATCTTCGTCCTCTGCCGGGCCCTGGGCGGGCAGTTCCGCCCCAACCTGGAGACTTTGGGCAGCGGCTATTTCCCTCTGGACGCCCTCCCGCCCCTGGCGGAGGAGAAGACCACCGCCCAACAGGTGGCCATGTGCTTTGAAGCCTGCCGGGACCCCAACTGGGCCGTCCTTTTCGACTGAAGACGTATAAAGACCACCTCCCGCCGCCACACTATGGGCGCCGGGAGGTGGTCTTTTATGGAACATAAAAAGGGCTGGACGGCCCCCGCTCTGGCCGGCGGGCTGGCGGGGCTGGCCAACGGCTTCTTCGGCGGGGGCGGCGGGATGCTCCTGGTCCCCCTGCTCACCCGACGGTGCGGCCTGGACCAGCGCCGGGCCTTCGCCACGTCCGTGGCTATCATCCTGCCCCTCTGCGTGCTCTCTTCGGTCATCTACTTCCTCCGGGGCGGGCTGGATCTCTCCGCCGCCCTCCCCTATCTGGCCGGCGGGCTGCTGGGGGGCTGGCTGGGGGGCAAGCTCTTCAAACGGCTGGATATGGACTGGCTGCGGCGGGCCTTCGCCCTCCTCATCCTCTACGGGGGCTTCAAGTCCCTCTTCGCCCTGTGAGCGGCTGGCTCCCCTCCCTGCTGGCCGGGGCGGTGACCGGGGTGCTCTCCGGCTTCGGCATCGGCGGCGGCACTCTGCTGCTCATCTATATGACCGCCTTCGCCGGCGTGGAGCAGCACCTGGCCCAGGGGATCAATCTGCTCTATTTCCTCCCCACCGCCGCCGCGGCCCTCCCCGCCCACATCAAGAACGGCTATGTGGACAAAAAGGCCGCTATCCCGGCGATCGCGGCGGGGCTGGCGGGCACCGGGCTGGCCGCCTGGGCGGCCACGGCCCTGGAAATAGGGCTGCTGCGGCGGGCTTTCGGCGGCTTCCTGATCGTCATCGGCCTCCGGGAGCTCTTCCGGCCCAGGCAGGGGCGCTGAAGGCCCGCTCTAGTCCAGCCGCCGGATATCTACCGCCCCGATCGCGGACTGTCCCGGCATCCCCGTGGCCAAGTCCTGGGGCGCAGGGACCAGCAGCGTGAACCCCTCTTCTCCATACCGCTTTCCATAGCCCTGGGCGTATCCCTCATCCACCGACACATGCTGGACCTCGCCTACCACCATCGCCGCCATCCCCGC
>DWZK01000077.1 GCA_019117605.1 Candidatus Intestinimonas stercoravium
CATGCCGATGACCATGACGGAAGCCAGACCCAGGCTGAGAGCCCGCTTGAGGTTTCTCATTCGGAATTCCTCCTTCTTTGATTTGAGCGGGGGCCCTGCTCGCTTTTCCCTCTTTTCAGAGTGGATCAGTCAAGTATGACTCCCCTTGCCTCTGGCGAGAGTATACCCCATCTCCCCCCCTACCGTCAAGGGGTGGGGGGGATTTGTAACACAACCGTAAAAATGCGTCACACAGGTAACGATCCCGCCTTTATAGGGCTTAGACGTGCCTAGAGCGGGAAAGGTTCCAGGTCTTTCCCCCTTTTTTTCAGCGCCCCTCCGTCCCCCCGGATGGGGCGGGCGGAGAGGACGGCGGACCGGGGGGGCGGGGCCTCCCCTCTCGTCTGTACAGGGGAGTTCACGGGGTTTTTGCCGGATGCCGCCGCGCCCTGTTTTTCCCCTTCTTTCGCAGGGGCAGATGTTCGGGGCCGGATAGATGCCTTTCGATCATACATATTATATATAATGATGCAGACGGGCCCCTATGCCCGCCGGACGAGAACAGGGCCGCCCGGCTGGGCGGCCCTGTCAGCGTATTGAAAAAGCCCATTGGACTTTTTCAATACGCTGCCTGACATTTTGACTTGCGTCAAAATGTTCCCGACTGTACGCGAAAGTGGGGGCTCACCGCCCCCCTTTCACACTATCCCCCCGTTGCTTCTCCACCGTGGTCCCGCTTCTTCGACGATCTGCGAGGGCCGCCCGGCTGGGCGGCCCTGTTCAACTGGCGGTCCGGATCTCTCCCGTGACGGCGTTCCAGTAGTAATCCCCCTGGTCGGTCTCCACCCGCCAGGCGGGGACCAGCCGTGCCGGCTCCGACTGGCTCTCCAGGATGTAGCCCGGATCGAAGGCGTCGATCTCGTTGCATACCCGCCCGTTGGAGATAACATAGTCCATGAAGCGCATGAGCATGGTGGCCACGGTGTAGGTCCGCTCCACGCCGCCGCTCTGGGGCTCTCCCACCAGGCGGCGGCTCACGTCCTCCTGGATGCGCCGGAGCTCTCCCTCCTGGAAGATCAGGGTGGCGGTGCAGTCGAAGACCGGTTCGCCCTGCCAGAGCTGCTGCACCGTGACGAAGGTGCTCTCCCCCTGCTCCCGCACCTCCAGGACCTGGGCCTCGAACTCCATCCCGGCCAGGAGGTCCACCGCGTAGGCGGCGGGGGCTTTGTCCCCGATGGGGCAGGCTCCGGCCTCCAGCTCCGCGGAGAAGCCCCCGTTGGCGTAGAACTGGGCGGTCCCCCGCTCCCCCTCATAGCGCATGGAGGAGGGCTCCCCCGACAGCGCTCCCAGAAGGGCCTCCGCCTGCCGGAGCTCCAGCTCCGGATCCCGGGTCACGGTGAGCACCGGCAGATCCATCTCATCGGGCAGCGCGTCCCGCTCCACCCGGATGCGGCCCGTCTCCCACAGGATGGCCACCGCGTCCTCCCGCGCGTTCTCCGAGTAGCTGCGGCTCTCCCACTGCCGGGAGAGCACCAGCACCAGCAGCATCACGTTCACCGCGGCCAGCATGAGGATGATGATGTTCTTGAGCTTAGACCACTCCATGGGAAGCCCCCTCTCTCAAAACGCGCCCCAGGCCGCGGCCACTGTGTCCCCCCGGCTGTCCGGGTAACAGATCATCAGCTCCAGCCCCTCTCCGTCCAGGGCCCCCAGAGCGGCGGCGGCCTGGAGCTCGGGCATGATGGCCGGCCCCTCGTCCAGATAGGCGTAGCTCCGCAGCTGCAGGTGGTAGGCGGAGATCTCTCCGCCGGAGATCTCCACCTGGGCGGCGTAGCCGTCCTGTCCCACGAACACCGCCGCCCCGTCCAGCTGATAGCCGAAGCGGACGGTCAGCCGTCCCTCGCCTGTGGCCTCCACGTCCATGAGATAGAGCCTCGCCTCCCCGCACAGGCCGGAGAGGGCCCCGTCCACGAAGCTCCAGGCGCTCCCCACCGCCTCCCAGAGGGTGAGGTCCTCCCCGATCCCCTGGATGGGATAGCGGCCCGTGCCCTCCTCGGCAGGGTCGTAGATCACCTGCCCGTCGCTGTAGATGCGCAGCCGCTCAGACCCCTCCTGTACCACCACGCTGCTGTCCCGGGAGGGGTAGGACATGGACTGGGGATGGAAGGAGAGCTTGCTCACCAGCGCCTCGAAGGCCGCCCCGTACCCGTTCTCCCCGTTCCCACTGAGAGGCACCGGGTCGGCGGCGGTATAGCGGGACGGGCGGGGCGCCGCCCCGCCTTCCAGCATCGTGTACGGGTCCAGGGCGCTGTATCCCTCCCCCGCCTCGAAGGCGAACTGGGCCCCGTTGGGCTGGGGCGCGGACCCCACCAGCCGCTCCAGGCGGGCGGAGAGCTCCGGGTCGGTGCGGCTCACATAGTAGAGCCCCGTATCCGCATCGATATAATAGAGGAGGACCTGGCCCTCTCCGTCCACCGTCAACAGCAGGCGGCGGACCACGGCGCTCAGGGCCCCCTCGGGGCTCCCGGCCCCGCCCAGCCACGCGGCCAGATTGGACAGGGGCACCTCCCCCAGGAAATCCAGGTATACCCCCGGGTTCCGGGACTGGAGCGCCGCCTGGAACGCCTCCGCGGTGGAGAGCTCCGGCGTCTCCGCCGCCGCCAGGGCCGCCGCCAGGGGGTTGCTGAAGTCGGTGAAGAGCTGGGTCACCTGCTCGTTGTCGTACTGGATCCCCGCCCGGCCCTGGGAGCTCATCACCGCCATGCGCACCGGGTAGACCGTGGCCCCCCGGGTCCGGTCCGTACCGGCGGCGGCGCTCTCCTCCTCGCCGGGCAGCATGGAGAGCAGCGCGCCCACCGGGCCGGACGCGCCCTCCGCCATGGTGCCGTAGAACCGGGTCTGCCACAGAAGGCCCAGAGCGGATATGGACAGCAGGACGATGAGGGCGTTCTTCCCCCACTCCACCAGGGAGCGCCGCTTACCTCTCATGGGCAGGCCCCCCTATGGGCAGCTCGATGCGGATGGTGAGCCCCGGTCCGGGGCGGTCCACCGGGCCGATGCTCCCCTGGTGCCGGTCCACGATCTCCTTGGCGATGGACAGGCCCAGACCGGTGCCCCCCGACTCCCGGGAGCGGGCCTTGTCCACCCGGTAGAACCGCTCGAAGATCCGGGGCCGGTCCTCCGCCGGGATGCCGATCCCGTTGTCCGAGACCTCCATCCACACCTTCTCCCCCGCCCGCCCGGCGGAGATGCGGATGCGCCCCGTCCCGCCGTCGGGGGTATACTTGATGGCATTGGAGACCACGTTCATCATCACCTGCAAGATCCGGTCCCGGTCCCCTATGATCTCGGGCAGGTCCGGCTCCAGCTCTACGGTGAGGACGTGGCCGTGGCGCTGGGCCTCCAGGAGCACCGCGTTGTAGATGTCCCGGATGGCCTGTTCGAAGGAGAAGGGGGCCAGCTTCAGCTCGCTCTTCCCCGAGTCGAAGCGGGAGAGGGTGAGCAGGTCCTGGACGATGTGGGTCATGCGGTCGGACTCGTTGAGGATGACCCCCAGGAAGTTCTTCTCCATGTCCGGCGGGATCTCCCCCGCCCCGTCGGCCAGGGTCTCGGCATAGCTGCGGATATTGGTGAGGGGCGTGCGCAGTTCGTGGGAGACGTTGGCCACGAATTCCCGGCGCATCTCCTCCGTCTTGTGCTGCTCGGTGACGTCGTGGATCACCACCATCACGCCGCCCTCGGCGCTCTCCTGGTCGAAGGGGGCCAGCAGCAGCTCCAGGCTCCGCTCCCCCACCGCCTTCTGCCCGCCCAGATAGCCCGGCTGGGGCAGGGCCAGCACCGCGTCCATGTCCGCCAGGTCCCCGAAGAGCTGGGCGTAGGTGGTCTCCTCCCCGATGGGCCGGCCCAGCATGTCCTCGGCGGCGGGGTTCTTCTGGATCACCCTCCCCTGGCGGTTGAAGGCCACCACGCCGTCGGTCATGTGCAGGAAGAGGGTGTCCAGCTTGTTGCGCTCGTTCTCCGCCTCCCGGATGGTGGCCTGCAGCTGCCTGGCCATGGAGTTGAAGGTGGTGGTGAGCACGCCGATCTCGTCCTTGGCGCTCACCTCGATCTTCCGGGAGAAGTCCCCCGCCGCCACCCGCTTGGCCCCGGCGGTGAGCCGCTCGATCGGGGTGATCATCGTCTTGGCCAGGAGGAAGGACAGGAGCACCGAGCTCACCAGGCCGAAGATCAGGGCCTGGATGATCAGCACGAAGAGGGCGCTGTTGAGCTCCTGGATGTTCTGCCTGTTGTCATAGATGTAGATGATATAGGACCCGTTCCCCCGGGTGATGGGGATGGCGGCGTCCATATAGTTCTCCGTGATGTCGGAGGAGGAGGCGGGCTGCCCGGTACGGATCGCCTCCAGCACGTTGGGGCTCACGTCCAGAGAGCGGCCCAGCTCCTCGTCGGAGCCGGCCAGATAGGCCCCTGTGGTGCCGTCCAGGATGAAATAGTTCCGGGTCCGGCCGTCCACGCCCAGTTCGCCCATGCTGGGGCGCAGGACGCTCTGGAGGCCCTCCACCCCGTCGGTCTCCCCCTCGTAGGGCTGGGTCAGGTCCTCATAGAAGTCTATGTTCTCCGCGGAGAACATGGTGGTCATCCGCTCGTTGAAATCATTCAGATAGAAGCGCACCACCGAGTTCATGAGGAACGCGCCCACCACCGTCATCAGCGAGATGATGAGCAGCACCATGATGAGCACCAGCTTCATATGAAGGCTTCGGAACATGGGGTCATCCCCTTTCACCAGGATCACGGGCCTCTCCGCCGGACGGCACGCCACGGCCCCGCAGGCACCGCCGGGCCTCTTTCCGCTTTCTCAGGCGCAGACAGGGGCGGCCCGGGGCCGCCCGCAGAGGTCTCTCGCCGGTCCGCCGCGAACGGACAGGGCCCAGGGCCGTCTCTCCCCAACGGGATGGGGGAGCCGGCCCTTCGACCTTCGTCAGACGCTGAAGAGATAGCCCAGTCCCCGCCGGGTCACCACGAACTGGGGCGCCGCCGGGTCGTCCTCCACCTTCTCCCGCAGGCGGCGGATGGCCACGTCCACCGCCCGCACGTCGCCCACATAGCCCTCGTAGTTCCACACGTTCTCCATGAGGGCCTCCCGGGAGAACACCTTCCCCGGGTGAGAACCCAGGAACTTGAGCAGCTCATACTCCCTCTGGGTCAGGTCCAAAGACTTGCCGTCCTTGTAGGCCATCATCTGCTCGGTGTCGATGGAGATGCGCCCCAGCTCCAGGCGGCCGGAGGGGACCTCCTCCCGGGCGCTCTCGGCGGGGGCCGCCATGCCGCTCCGGCGGATATTGGCCTTCACCCGGGCCAGCAGCTCCCGCATGGAGAAGGGCTTCGTGATATAGTCGTCCGCCCCCAGCTCCAGGCCCAGGACCTTGTCAGTCTCCTCCTCCCGGGCGGTGAGCATGATGATGGGGGTGGTCCGCCCCGCCGCCCGCAGGGCCTTGCACACGTCGAAGCCGTTCTTCCGGGGGAGCATCAGGTCCAGGAGGATCAGGTCCGGGTCCTGCTCCAGCCCCAGCTGGAGCCCCGTCTCCCCATCGTAGGCCTCCAGGGTGGCATAGCCCTCCCGGTCCAGGTTATAGCTCAGGATATCCACGATATTCTTCTCATCCTCTACGATGAGGATCGTCTTTGCCATACCGCTGCCTCGCTTTCGTCTATCTCTCCAACAACACCTTCGTCTTGAGCAGGGCGGCCACCGTCTTGGCGTCCTGCAGCGTCCCGTCCATAGCCTGGGCCACCAGCTCATCGAAGGGGGCCCGCCGGAGCTCCAGGAACTCGTCCTCATCCGGATGGCGCTCCCCCTGGGTCAGGTCCCGGGCCAGATACAGATGCAGCACCTCATCGGCGTAGCCCGGGGAGAGGAGCAGGGCCCCCAGATAGGTGAGGGACCCGGCGGACAGCCCGGTCTCCTCCGAGAGCTCCCGCTCTCCGGCCAGCCGGTGGTCCTCCCCCGGCTCCAGCTTCCCGGCGGGCACCTCGTCCACGGCCCGGCCGAAGGGGTAGCGGAACTGCCGCACCAGGGTGACGGTGCCGTCGTCGTGGTAGGGCAGCACCGCCACGCCGCCGGGGTGCCCCACCACCTCCCGGACCGCCTCCTTCCCGTTGGGCAGCTCCACCTGGTCCACACGCAGTTCCACGATCTTCCCCTTGAAGATCTCCCGGCTGGAGAGACGCTTTTCTTCCAATCTCATATACGAACGCTCCTATCCTCATGATCCATACCTGTCTATCCGGCATTCTGCCCCGCCGGGGCGCGCTCTACCCGGGCAGGCCGGCGTCTTCTTCCACGGCGCAGCGGCCTTTTCCATTGCGCTTCACCCAGTAGAGGACCTTGTCCGCCCGCCGGAGGGCTTCTATGATGTCCTCTCCCGCCTTCACCTGGGCGATGCCGATGGAGACGCCCGCAGCCCGGCCGCCCGGCTCTTCCCCCAGCCGCCCCAACGCGGCCTGGATGCGCCGGGCCACCCGCAGCCCCCCCTTGGGCGTGGCGATCCCCGTACAGAGGATGGCGAATTCGTCTCCCCCGATCCGGCCGGCCACGTCGCCGCTGCGCACCGCGCCCCGTACCGCCTCTCCCACGCGGCGGAGGACCTTGTCCCCCTCCAGGTGGCCCCAGGTGTCGTTGATCTGTTTGAAGTCGTCCAGGTCCATCACCATGCAGCAGCCCGTCCCCGCCTCTTCCAGGGCCCGGGCAGCCTCCTCGAAGAAGCCCCGGTGGTTGTAAAGTCCGGTGAGGGAGTCGGTCTGGGCCAGGTGGCGCATCTTCTCCGCCAGGTCCTGGACCTCCCGGACCCGCTGAGACAGGGCCCGGACATAGAGCCCTTCCTCCTGCTCCTCGGGGGCCTGCACCGACTGGTGGATGTGGACCGCCTGCCACTCTTCTCCCCGCCGCTGATAGGCCACGGTGAAGGTGACCTCCATATCCAGCCGCCGCCCTTCTCCGGTCCCCAGCAGGCGGCCGCCTCCGGAGACCAGGCGCACCTCCGGTCCCAGCTCCCGCTCCCCGTACCAGGAGCTCTCTATCTCCAGGCGCAGCTCCGTCCAGGAGGCCACGGCCTGCTCCACCGCCTGCCGGTATTCGGACAGGGCGGCGCAACGCCCCCCTGTGCCCGTGCCTGCGATCGTACAGTCGGGAGCGATATACGCCCCCTCCGGCCCGCCGGGCGGCGTCTCATGCAGCAGATATCCCTGAAAGATCCATTGGGTCCGTTCTCGAAGATCCATCTCACACCTCGCCGGGCGGCCCCGGGCCGGGAGCTCCATCCGTCCACAGCATACCAGGGGCCGCGCTCTTTGTTTATTGTATCTTTTTTATCCATTTCTGTAAAGGGATAGCCCGCCCGGGCCGCTCCGTTTTTTTGTCCATCGCTGTCGGTCCCTGCATCTTCAGCCACTTGCCGGTGGGAAACTGCCGAAAACTTCCCACCGAAGAATGCTGTAACATTTGCGTAAAATTTCTTTTGATTTTACATAATAGGAATGGTATAATATCATTGCATCGGAGTGGGCTTTATGCCCCGTGTGCGAGAGAGTTTATGGCCGGGTCCGCGATATCCGGCCTTTGATATGCGCTCCGGTATTCGTCCGGAGGCCTGAAAGGGATAGAAGGTGCAGGATTGACGAAATATGTTATCCGCGGCGGCAAGCCGCTTTACGGCGATGTGGAGATCAGCGGGGCGAAGAACGCGGCGGTGGCCATCATCCCCGCCGCCCTGCTGGTGGACGGCGTCTGCCGGATCGAGAACGTGCCCCAGATCAGCGACGTGACCCTGCTTTTGAAGATCTTGCAGGAATTGGGCGCCGATATCCGCACGGTGGACCGCACCACCGTGGATATCGACTGCACCCACATCCGCAACGCCAAGGTGCCCGACGGCATGGCCCGGCAGATCCGGGCCTCCTACTACCTGATCGGCGCTCTGCTGGGCCGCTTCGGCGAGTCCCTGGTGCCGCCTCCGGGCGGGTGCCATCTGGGCACCCGGCCCATCGACCAGCACATCAAGGGCTTCGTGGCCATGGGGGCCGATGTGGACGTGCGGGGCGGCTATATCCACGCCACCGCCCGGAACGGCCGGCTCCAGGGGGGGCAGGTCTACCTGGACATCGTGTCCGTGGGCGCCACCATGAACATCATGCTGGCCGCCGCCCTGGCCCAGGGCATGACCATCATCGAGAACGCCGCCAAGGAGCCCCACATCGTGGATCTGGCCAACTTCCTCAACTCCATGGGGGCCCAGATCATGGGGGCGGGCACCGACGTCATCAAGATCCGGGGGGTGGACCGCCTGCGCGGCGGCACCTACTCCATCATCCCCGACCAGATCGAGGCGGGCACCTATATGGCCGCTGTGGCCGCCGCCGGCGGCCGGGTGCGCCTGAAGAACGTGATCCCCAAGCACATGGACTGCATCTCCGCCAAGCTGGTGGAGATGGGCGTGGAGATCGAGGAGGGGGACGACGAGATCGTGGTGAGCCGGGCCCCTGAGAAGCGGCTCACCCGCACCAACATCAAGACCCTGCCCTATCCCGGCTTCCCCACCGACATGCAGCCCCAGATCGCCGTGGCCCTCTGCCTGGCCGAGGGCACCAGCGTGGTCACCGAAGGGGTATGGGACAGCCGCTACCGCTATGTGGACGAGATCCGCCGCCTGGGGGCCGAGATCCAGGTGGACGGCAAGATCGCCGTCATCGAGGGCGTGGACCGGCTCACCGGCGCGCCGGTGCAGGCCTGCGACCTGCGGGCCGGGGCCGCCATGGTCATCGCCGGCCTGGCCGCCCAGGGCGTCACCGAGGTGGACCAGGTCCAGTATATCGAGCGGGGCTATGAGGACATCGTCCGCAAGCTCTCCGGGATCGGGGCCGACATCCGTGTGGTGGTCACTCCCGACGAGGAGAAGGCCCAGGCCTCCGCGGGCTGACGGGCGCGGGCGGCGGCACACTGCCGCCGCCCTGTTTTCCATCCCTTTTACTTAGGAGCGATCTCTTTGCTGACACTTACCACACTGGCCAGCGGTTCTTCCGGGAACTGCCTGCTGCTCTCCTGCGGGGACGTCCACCTGTTGGTGGACGCGGGGATCTCCTGCCGCCGGATCTGCACCGGCCTGAAGGCCCTGGGCGTGGAGCCGGAGGCGCTCTCCGGCGTGCTCATCACCCACGAGCACACCGACCACATCGCCGGGCTGGCCACCCTGACCAAAAGATACGCGATCCCGGTGTACGCCAGCCCCGGCACCGGGCGGCAGCTCTGCTACCGCATCGCCGCCCTGGAGGACGTGCTCCACACCTGCCGGCCCTGCACCGCCTTCTCGGTGGACGGGCTGGACGTGGAGACCTTCCCCCTCTCCCACGACGCCGCCGAGCCCATGGGCTTCGCCGTCTCCGACGGGGGCCGGAAGGCAGCGGTGGCCACCGACCTGGGGGTGGTGACCCCCGAGGTGGAGGCGGCCATGGCGGGGGCCGGGCTGGTGGTGGTGGAGGCCAACCACGATGTGGACTGGCTGGAGCAGGGGCCCTACCCCTATCCCCTCAAGCAGCGGATCCTGGGGGACCGGGGCCATCTGTCCAACGAGGCGGGGGCCCGGCTGGCCTGCCGGGCGGCGGAGGCGGGCGCCCACACCATCCTCCTGGCCCACCTCTCCCACGAGAACAACACCCCCCAGCGCGCCCGCACGGCGGCGGAGATCTGCCTGCGGGGCAGCGGCATCCGCCCCGGGGCGGACGTGGTGCTGGAGGTGGCGCCCCGCTCGGAGCCGGGCCGGACCTGCCCGGTGGGGGAGGCCGTGCTGTGCTGAGCGTCTATCTCATCTGCGTGGGCAAGCTGAAGGAGAAGTTCTACCGGGACGCCTGCGCCGAGTATCAGAAGCGGCTGGGGGGCTATTGCAAGCTCACCCTGATCGAGCTGCCCGAGGAGCGGCTCCCCGCCGCCCCCAGCCGGGCCCAGATCGACGCGGCCCTGGAGAAGGAGGCCGCCGCCGTCCGCTCCAAGCTGCCCCCGGGGGCCAGCGTCGTGGCCCTGTGCATCGAGGGGGACCTCTGCTCCAGCGAGGACCTCTCCGCCCTGCTCGCGGGCTGGGCCCAGACGGGGCAGAAACATCTGGTGTTCCTCATCGGGGGCTCCTATGGGCTCCACCCCTCCCTCAAGGCCCTGGCTTGGAGGCGGCTGTCCATGTCCCCCATGACTTTCCCCCACCATCTGGCCCGGGTGATGCTGCTCGAGCAGATCTACCGCGGCTTCAAGATCGGCGAGGGGAGCGGCTATCACAAGTGACCCGGGGCCCTCGCCCTGTCTCGCTCCAGATCTGCCGTGGACCTGATAACGTGATAAAGGAGGAGTCAAAATGTCCTACATGGAGACCTATCAGAAGTGGCTGGAGAGCCCCGCCCTCAGCGCCGAGGAGAAGGCGGAGCTCCAGTCCATCGCCAACGATCCCAAGGAGATCGAGAGCCGGTTCTTCGCCCCCCTGGAGTTCGGCACCGCCGGCCTCCGCGGCACCATGGCGGTGGGCCTGCACAACATGAACGTGCATGTGGTCCGCCATGCCACCCAGGCCTTCGCCGAGGTCATCCTGGCCGAGGGGGCCGAGGCCGCCGCCAAGGGGGTGGCCGTGTGCTTCGACTGCCGCAACCACTCCGCCGAGTTCGCCCGGGAGGCCGCCCGGGTCATGGCGGGCAACGGGATCCCCGTCCGGCTCTTCGAGTCCCTCCGCCCCACCCCCGAGCTGTCCTTCGCCATCCGGGAGTACGGCTGCATCGCGGGCATCAACGTCACCGCCAGCCACAACCCCAAGGAGTACAACGGCTATAAGGTCTACTGGGCCGACGGCGCCCAGCTGCCCCCCCACCACGCCGACGCCATCGCCAAGAAGATGGCGGAGCTGGACCTGTTCACCTCGGTGAAGGAGGCGGACTTCGACGCCGCCCGCGCCGCCGGGCAGATCGTCATGATGGGGGAGGAGACCGACGAGCGCTTCCTGGCCAACGTCATGGCCCAGGTCAACGACCGCGCCGCGGTGGAGAAGGTGGCGGACACCTTCAAGATGATCTACACCCCCTTCCACGGCACCGGCTACAAGCTGATCCCCGAGGTGCTCCGCCGCATGGGCATGAAGCACGTGATCTGCGTGCCCGAGCAGATGGTCATCGACGGGGACTTCCCCACCGTGGTCTCCCCCAACCCGGAGAACCCCGAGGGCTTCTACCTGGCGGTGGACCTGGCCAAGAAGGAGGGGGCGGACTTCATCCTGGGCTCCGACCCCGACGCCGACCGGGTGGGCATCATGGTCCGCAACGACAAGGGCGAGTATATCACCATCTCCGGCAACCAGACCGGCGTGCTGATGCTGGACTACCTCATCGGGGCCAAGAAGCGCGCCGGCGCCCTGCCCGCCAACGCGGTGGCCCTCAAGACCATCGTCACCACCGAGATGGCCCGCAAGGTGGCCGAGACCAACGGGGTCAAGTGCTTCGACACCTTCACCGGCTTCAAGTTCATGGCCGAGAAGAAGAACGCCCTGGAGGCCACCGGCGAGGGGAAGGTCATCTTCTCCTACGAGGAGTCCTACGGCTATATGATCGGCGACTACGTCCGGGACAAGGACGCGGTGACCGCCGCCCTGGTGCTCACCGAGATGGCCGCCTGGTACGCCGGCCAGGGCATGACCCTCTACGACGCCCTCATGAAGCTCTATGAGAAGTACGGCTGGTACGGGGAGAAGACCCTGAACCTGGTGATGCCCGGCCTGGACGGCCTGAAGAAGATGGCCGCCCTGATGAAGGACCTGCGGGAGCATCCCCTCACCGAGATCGCCGGGGTGGCCGTGACCCAGCGGAAGGACTACTCCACCGGCGTCCAGGAGGACGCGGCCACCGGCGAGAAGGTGGAGATGGAGCTCAAGGGCTCCAACGTCCTCAAGTACAAGCTGGCCGACGGCACCGATCTGGTGGTCCGCCCCTCCGGCACCGAGCCCAAGGTCAAGGTCTATATCCTGGCCCAGGGCGGCAGCAAGGCCGAGTGCGACGAGAAGGTGGCCAAGTACGCCGCCTGGGCGGACACGCTGAAGGGCTGAGCCGCGTTCCATATCCCGACCCGTTCCAGGGCCCGGCGCAGGATCTGCGCCGGGCCCTTTTATTTCTCCATTTCCCCCTTGACGATCTCAATATTTGTGATATTCTATAATGATTTGACACACCAAATGTCAGATGGGCGGCAGGGGGATAGACAGGAGGGATAGATGTGTACCAGTATGTCAGCAGGGACGCTCTGTCGGGCGTCCGGAGCTGTTGCTCCGACCTCATCAACCAGCTGAAGCAGCGCATCAACAACGACGGGGAGCTGAAAGTGACGGCCTACCTGGTGGGCAGCGGCGCGCGGAATATGGTCACCCAAAACGCCAACGAGCCCATCGATCTGGACTATAACTTGGAGATCCTCTCCCCTCATTTTCCCGGATGGGAATGGAGTGGACGGCGGATCAAGGAGTACATCAAGGAGCAGTTCGACGATATCCTTTGCGCGAACAACTGGGGGTATTGCCGGGACTCCACCTCGGTCCTCACCACCGCGCAGCGTTCTTTGAAGGGCGTCCGCTTCAGCATCGACCTGGCCATCCTCCGCCAGGACAGCCTGGGATACCACCGGCTGATCCATGATAAAACCGGCTTTATAGACCGTGACCAGTGGTACTGGAACCAAGTCCCGTATTCCCAGGGTCTTGATAAGCGTATCGAGCAACTCAAAGACTGTCATCTGTGGAATGAGGTCCGGGATGCCTATCTGGACAAAAAGGATCTGTACCTCAGTCGGCAGGAACAGAAACGGCACCCCTCTTTCAACGTGTACATCGAGGCGGTCAACCAGGTTCATGACAAATACTTTCCCCCTTTAGCTTCAGCATATCACACTCTCTCCCCAGCTCAGGTATATTCAAGCGATATGTGGACAGTGAGACGTCCCCTCAAAACTACGGCAGGGAGGTATCAGAATGCGTGGAACAGTTTTTGACTTTGAAGATGGCAGCTTCCTCTTTCCTTTCTCCGACAACATGGCCATGTCCCCGGATGGAGGAATGATGATGCGCCTCTCCGACAACATGGCCCTGGACATGGAGTCCGGGGAGGTCCACATGACCTCCCCCTGGCCGGAAGATGACTGTGAGGATGACAGCGGCTGGTAACTGGCAGGCCAGCATCTCAAAAGGGACGTCCCCCAGACCGGGACGTCCCTTTTCTGTACGCTTATTTGTGATAGAGCTTATTGGTCTCGTGCTGGGGGGCGCTAGTACGGCGGAGGGAGCGAGGACCAGACGGCCCAGGCGAGAGAACAGGGGGCGGCAAGGCCCAGCAGGATGGAGAGCCCTCCTCCCAGGGCGAGCCCGCAGAAGACGGCGGCGAGGCAGGCGCACACCGCGGCCAGCCAGATGACGCCCCGGAACTGGTAGCACTCTGCACGGAAGCGGGCGCGGGGGGCGGAGGCCCGCTGGATCCGGGCGTCCAGGCCGCGCAGCTGCTCCCTCTTCTCCTCTATCCTCTCTTCAAGGCCCGTGAGGAGGGCACGCCCCGGATCGCTGGGCTCTAACTGCCGGAGAGGGGCCATGCCGGGACTGCCCGCCTGGAAGAGAAGGTCGACGATCTCAAGCCGCAATTCCGCTCGCCGCTGTTCCAGCTCCTCTACGCTCATGAGACAGCCTCCTTCTCATTTACAAAGACGCTGAACTATCAATCGGGATGGGGCATACCGAACTTGTACCGCATCGTCAGGCGCAAGAGCCGCCGTCCCTTCCGTCAGGGCAGGTCGCCCCTCACTTGTGATAGAGCTTATTGGTCTCGTACTGGGGCTCACAGGTGAGGCGGAGGCCCAGCTTGGCGTAGGTGTTCACGTCCACGGGGGAGAGGATCACGGAGGAGTGGGCCTCGCACTGGCGGAGGCGGGCGAGCTGGTCCAGGGCCTGCCGGGCCAGGGGGTCGGTGGTGGCGCTGATGGTGAGGGCGATGAGGATCTCGTCGGAGTGGAGCCGGGGATTGCTGCTGCCCAGGTGCTTGACCTTCACGGTCTGGATGGGCTCCAGGGCCTCCCGGGAGATGAGGTGGTGCTCGTGGCCGATCCCCGCCAGCCGCTTGAGGGCGTTGAGCAGGGTGGCGGAGGTGGCCCCCATGAGGTCGGTGGTCTTGCCGGTGACCACCTCGCCGTCGGGGAGCTCGATGGCGGCGGCGGGCTTGCCCGTCTCCTCCGCCACGGCGTTGGCGGCGGCGATCACCGGGCGGATGGAGGGGTCCACCTGGGCCTGCCGCATAAGCAGCTCCAGCTTGTATATCGTCTCGTCCTCACAGCGGCCCTGCCGCCGCTCGCTCAGGGCGGTGTAGTACCGGCAGACGATCTCCTGCCGGGCGGCGGCCTGGACCGCCTCGTCGTCGATGATGCAGTTGCCCACCATATTCACCCCCATGTCGGTGGGGGACTTGTAGGGGCACTCGCCGGTGATCTTCTCGAAGATGGCGGAGAGGACGGGGAAGATCTCCACGTCCCGGTTGTAGTTGACGGTGGACACGCCGTAGGCCCGCAGGTGGAAGGGGTCGATCATGTTCACGTCGTTGAGGTCGGCGGTGGCCGCCTCGTAGGCCAGGTTCACCGGGTGATCCAGGGGCAGGTTCCAGATGGGGAAGGTCTCGAACTTGGCGTAGCCGGCCTTGACCCCCCGCTTGTACTCGTGGTAGAGCTGGGAGAGGCACACGGCCATCTTGCCGCTGCCGGGGCCGGGTGCGGTTACCACCACCAGGGGCCGGGAGGTCTCCACATACTCGTTCCTGCCGTAGCCCTCGTCGCTGACGATCAGGGGCACGTTGTTGGGATAGCCCGCGATGGGGTAGTGGAGGAACACCCGGATCCCCAGGTCTTCCAGCCGCTTCTTGAAGGCGTCGGCGGCGGGCTGCCGGTCGTACTGGGTGACCACCACGCTGCCCACATAGAGGCCCCGGTCCCGGAAGGCGTCGATCAGCCGGAGCACGTCCACATCGTAGGTGATGCCCAGGTCCCCCCGGACCTTGTTCTTCTCGATGTCGCTGGCGCAGATGGCGATCACCACCTCCACATCCTCCTTCAGCTCGGAGAGCATCCGGATCTTGCTGTCCGGCTGGAAGCCGGGGAGCACCCGGGAGGCGTGGTAGTCGTCGAAGAGCTTGCCCCCGAACTCCAGGTAGAGCTTGTCCCCGAACTGGGCGATCCGCTCCCTGATGTGGGCGGACTGGGTCTCCAGATACTTGTCGTTGTCGAAGCCGATCTTCCTCATCTTCTCTTCCCCTTTACCCCATTTTTATCTAACTGATTTATTTTACCCGTCAAAGGGGCGGGAGTCAAGGGCACAGGCCGCGCCGCCCCCCTCTTCTCTTTGCAAGGGGCGGCGGTCTGTGGTACAATATCCCCACATCGAGCAAAGGAGCACGCTATGGACGCCATCATCGAGACACTTTCCCGGGAGCTGGGACAGGCTCCCCGCCATGTGGAGAACGTGGTCCGCCTCCTGGACGAGGGGAACACCATCCCCTTCATCGCCCGCTACCGCAAGGAGCTCCACGGGGCCATGGACGACACCGTCCTGCGGACACTGGCCGACCGGCTCCAGTACCTCCGGGGCCTGGACAAGCGGCGGGAGGAGGTCCGCGCCGCCATCGAGGGCCAGGGCAAGCTGACCGAGGCCCTCGCCGCCGCCCTCTCCGCTGCCGCCACCCTCGCCGAGGTGGAGGACCTGTACCGCCCCTTTAAACAGAAGCGCCGTACCCGGGCCACCATGGCCAGGGAGAAGGGGCTGGAACCCCTGGCCCGCCTCCTCTTCGCCCAGGGCCGGGACTGCCCGGAGCCGCTCGCAGAGGCGGAGAAGTATGTGGACCCGGACAAGGGGGTCGCGACGGCGGAGGAGGCCCTCCAGGGGGCCGGAGACATCATCGCCGAGGACATCTCGGACGACGCCGCCCTCCGCAAGCAGCTCCGGGCCCTCTGGTGGTCCAAGGGGGAGCTGGTCTCTTCCGCCGCCTCCAAAGAGCCGGAGGACTCGGTCTACCGCCTCTACTACGCCTTCCAATGTCCCGTGCGCCGGGCCCAGGGCTACCAGGTGCTGGCCCTGGACCGGGGAGAGCGGGAGGGCTTCCTGAAGGTCGCCGTGGAGATGGACCGGGACACCGCCCTCATCCAGGTCCGGCGGGCGGTGCTGATCCCCGGCGCTCCCTCCATGGCCTTCGTCCGCGCCGCGGCCGAGGACGCCTACGACCGGCTCATCGCCCCCAGCGTGGAGCGGGAGATCCGCCGGGACCTGACGGATCAAGCGGCCGAGGGGGCCATCCACACCTTCGCCCTGAACCTGCGGCCCCTCCTCATGCAGCCGCCGGTGAAGGGGGCGGTGACCATGGGCCTGGACCCGGGCTACCGCAACGGCTGCAAGGTGGCGGTGGTGGACCCCACCGGCAAGGTGCTGGATACGGCGGTGGTCTACCCCACCTTCAGCGAGAAGAAGAAGCAGGAGGCCATCCGGGTCCTCTCCGCCCTGGTGGAACGATACGGCGTGCGGCACATCGCCATCGGCAACGGCACCGCCAGCCGGGAGACCGAGCAGATGACCGTGGAGCTCATCAAGGCGGTGGGGGGCGGGGTCTCCTATATGATCGTCAGCGAGGCGGGGGCCTCGGTGTACTCCGCCTCCAAGCTGGCCGCCGAGGAGTTCCCCCAGTACGACGTGAACCTGCGCAGCGCCGTGTCGATCGCCCGGCGGCTCCAGGACCCCCTGGCCGAACTGGTGAAGATCGACCCCAAGGCCATCGGGGTGGGCCAGTACCAGCACGACATGCCCCAGGCCCGGCTGGACGAGGCCCTCTCCGGCGTGGTGGAGGACTGCGTCAACGCGGTGGGGGTGGACCTGAACACCGCCTCCGCCCCCCTCCTCACCCGGGTGGCGGGGCTCAACAACACCACCGCCAGGAACATCGTCAAATACCGGGAGGAGAACGGGGCCTTCGCCTCCCGGAAAGAGCTCCTGAAGGTGCCCAAGCTGGGGCCCAAGGCCTTCCAGCAGTGCGCCGGCTTCCTCCGGGTGCCGGAGAGCGCCAACGTGCTGGACCGCACCGCCGTCCACCCGGAGAGCTACCCCGCCGCGGAGAAGCTCCTCTCCCTGTGCGGCTGGGATCTCCAGTCGGTGGGCAAGGGGGCCATCAGCGGCCTGGGAGAGCAGGTGGCCGCCTACGGCGAGGAGGCCGCCGCCGCGGCCTGCGGGGTGGGGGTGCCCACCCTCCGGGACCTGGAGGCGGAGCTCATGAAGCCCGGCCGGGACCCCCGGGACGAGCTGCCCCGCCCCATCCTCCGCACCGACGTGCTGGAGATGAAGGACCTGCGGCCCGGCATGGAGCTCACCGGCACGGTGCGGAACGTGGTGGATTTCGGCGTGTTCGTGGACATCGGGGTCCACCAGGACGGCCTGGTCCACATCTCCCGGCTCTCCAGCCGGAGGGTCCGCCACCCCAGCGAGGTGTGCGCCGTGGGCGATGTGGTCCAGGTCTGGGTGTTGGACGTGGACGAGAAGAAGAAGCGGATCGGCCTCACCATGCGGGGCCCCGAGGCCCCCTGACCCGGGGCGGGAAGGAGCGGGAGCGACAGATGGTACTGAGCTTTGACGAGGCGGGGGCCCTCCTGGACGAGATGGCGGAGGAGTTCCCCCCGGAGTTCTACGAGGACCTCAACGGCGGCATCCTCCTGCTGCCCGAGGCCATGCCCGACCCGGACTGCCCCGGGGAGGACCTCTACATCATGGGGGAGTACTGCAACGACCAGATGGGCCGGTACATCAACTTGTACTACGGGTCCTTCGCCGCCCTGGCCAGGCTGGAGGACTGGTCGGAGGAGGACTGGGAGGATGAGCTGTGGGAGACCCTCTCCCACGAGTTCACCCACCACATCGAGGGCCTGGCGGGAGAGCGGGGCCTGGAGATCAAGGACGCGGACTTCATGGAACAGTTCCGGCGGGAGCGGGAAGAGGGGGACTGACGTTCCACAGCCGGCGCCGGAAAAGGGGACGGCTGCCCGCCCCCGGGCCCGGCCTGCCCCCTCTCATCCGAAATGGAAGCGCGGCTTCTCCACAAAAGCGCCCTGCCCGGTGGATATCTCCCCCCCGGCGCGCAGGAGACCGTCCTCCGCCACCCCATCAGAAAGATCTGACCGGACGAGCAAGAGAGCCTTTTTCCACAGGAACGGCCCATCCTGTGGAAAAAGGCTCTCATTTTTCACTGCTTCTGCCAGTCTGCCGGGTAGACGAAGTAGAGGAAACGGACCTTCCCCTCCGCAGAGAACTGGATGGAGGAGCCCTTGGGGATATAGACCACCTCTCCCGGCCCGGCCGAGACCCGGTCCCCGTCCACCAGGATATCCAGCCTGCCCTCCACCACATAATCCATCTCGTCGTAGCCCAGCTTCCAGGGGAAGGTGGTCCCCTCCATGACCATCAGGCCGCAGCCCAGCCGGGGGGAGTCCTCCAGGGTGAAGAGGTCCCGGGTCCACACCCGGTCCCCCGGCCGCCCGGTGTCCAGCCGGTGCCGCTCCTCCACGTCCAGCCCGGGGACCGGGACTTTCTTCACCCCGTGGGCGGAGGGGGAGGGGCCGCCCGCCCCCAGCTTCTCCAGCAGCACCTGCCGCACCAGGGCCTCCAGGGCCCCCCTGTCCAGTTCAGCCATCTGTCCGCTCCTTTCTGGTGATGAGCATGGCCACGGGGATGGCGGTGATCCCGCCCACCAGCTTGGCCACGATCATGGGGAAGATCATCTCCGCGTCGAAGCCCGCAGTGAAGCCCAGGTGGTCCCCGAACACGAAGGCCGCCGACACGGCGAAGGCCACGTTCACCACCTTGCCCCGGCGGTCCATGTCCCCCATCATCTGGAACATGGGGATGTCGTTGGCCAGGGTGGCCACCAGACCCGCCGCCGCCACATCGTTCATGCCCAGCATGCGGCCCAGCCTCATCAGAGGCGTCCGGAACACCTTGGTGATGACGAACACCAGGGGGAAGGCCCCGGCCAGCACGATGGCGATGGCGCCCACAGTGGCGAAGCCCTCCTCGATGGGGGCCATGCCTGGGATGAGCACCAGGCCGGTGAGGGACTCCACGATGGCGGCCGCCAGGCCCACGGTGATGAGGATGACCACCAGCCGTCCGAACACGGTGAAGCCCTTCACCATGCCCCTGGGCGCCTTCCACAGCCCCAGGGCGATGAGGGCGGCGAAGAGGACGATGGGCACCAGGTTCCGGAGCACCATCCCGGGCGCGAAGCCCGCCGTGAGCCCTCCCGCCAGGGCGCCCACCGGGACGGTGACCACTCCGGCCAGCACCCCTTTGGCCAGCGGCTCCTGGTCCTCCTTATGGATGATGCCCAGGGCCACCGGGATGGTGAAGACCACTGTGGCCCCCAGCATGGCCCCCACGATCAGCCCGCCGAACTGCCCCGCCTCCGGGGTGAGGGCCAGCTCCCGGGCCAGGGGGGCGCCCCCCATGTCGTTGGCCAGGATGGTGCCGGCGAACATGGCCGGGTCCGCCCCCAGGAAGCGGTAGAAGGGCACCACCACCGGCCGCAGCACATCGGCCAGCACCGGGGCCAGGCAGAGGATGCCGATCATGGCCAGGGCCAGAGAGCCCATGGCGGTGATGCCCTCTTCGAACTTCTCTCCCAGGCCGGATCTGCCGCCGAAGATCCGGTCCAGGGCCCCCAGGACCATGAACAGGGTCATAAGGGCGATGATGATCTGATCGATAGACAAATGACTGCCTCCTTTTTCCCGGCGGGGACCCGCCGGGGCTACTCCATCCGGTCCACGATGCCCACTACGGCGGCATCCGCGGGGACCTCCGCCCCCGCCGCCGTCCGCGCGCCGCTCCCCCGGACCACCAGCACCCGGTCCCCCGGCCCCGCCCCCACCTGGTCGGCGCAGACCAGCGCGGGGCCCTGGTAGCCCTCGGGGGCCACCAGCAGCAGGGTCTGTCCGGTGAGGCCCGGGCTCTTCCGGGTGCACCAGACGCTACCAATGACGGTCCCTAACCACACAGACACCCATCTCCCGAAGCTCTCGTTCCAGAGCCACAAATTTCCGGTACACCCCCAGGGGGGCGGTCTTCCGGTACTCTTTATACTCCAGCCCCGTCTCCAGCACCCGGACCTTCCGGCCCTGGAGAAGGGCCTCCAGCACCCGCCGCTCCTCCCCCGTGAGGGCCAGGCCCAGGGCCAGGAGCCCCATCTGCTCCAGGGGCAGGCGGGTGATGACCAGGGCGTCCCCCCGCTCCTCCAGGGTCATGTCCTCTCCTCCTTCCGGGCCCTCAGCGGGCGCTGGGGAGGATGAGCCCCCGGTCCCCCTTGCGGAAGCCGCAGGCGTTGGCCTCGTCATAGTCCAGGTGGGCGGCGGTGGCGAATTTCTCGCTCACCCGCACCTCCACCTCGTCAAAGGTGAGCGGCCGGCCGGTGATGGCCCGCAGGCGCACCTGCTGCCCATCGGCCACGCCGAAGCGGCGGGCGTCCCCGGGGGTCATGTGGATGTGCCGCTTGGCGGCGATCACCCCCCGGGGGAGCCGCAGCTCCCGGCTCCCGTGGCGCAGGAGGATCCCCGGCGTGTCCCCGATGTCCCCGGACAGGCGCACCGGCGGCGTCACCCCCAGGATCACCCCGTCGGTGAGGGAGATCTCCACCTGGCACGCCTCCCGCTCGGGGCCCAGCACCACCACGTTCTTCAGTTCTCCCTTGGGCCCCACCAGGGTCACCCGCTCGGCGCAGGCGAACTGCCCCGGCTGGGACAGGTCCTTCACCCGGTTGAGCCGGTAGCCCGGCCCGAAGAGCTGCTCCACCCCGGCCCGGTCCAGATGGACATGGCGGCCGCTGGCCTCCATCTCCACGGTCAGTCCCCGGATCGTCTCCAGGACCAGCCGCTCCAGCTCCATGGTCTCAGTCGTGCCGTTCATAGGCGCCTCCCTTCAGCTTTATCATCATGATCCAGAACAGGGAGGAGAGGCGGTTGAGGCCCAGGAGGATGTCCTCCCGCGCCACCGCCCCGTTCTCGTCCCGGAAGGCCCGGTAGGCCGCCAGCTCGGTCTGCCGGGCCACTGTCCGCACCTTGTTCACCGCCAGCAGGGCGGGCCCGTCCCCATGCGCGGGCAGGAAGTGGGGCTGCCCGTACCACTTCTCCGGGTAGTGGGACCGCTCCCGCAGCTCGTCCGGCCCCATGCCGCAGAGGCGGAGCTCCCCCACGGGCTCCTCCAGCACGTCGTACCGGATGCACCGGCGGACGAAGGCCAGGGCCTCCCCCAGCTCTTCCGTCAGGTCCCGGTAGCCCGCCCCGGCGCAGGTCTGCTGGCACAGGAGGAGCTCCGCCTCCAGCAGGTCGATCCAGCCCCGGAATACGATCCTGGGGTGGTCCTTGAACACCAGCACGTTCCCCTTCAGGTGGGTCATGTGCTCCGGCTTCTCCTCCAGCGCGGCCCCGAAGAGGGTACGGTACCGGGGCGCGGGGCGCTGCCCTCCCCGGGGGGCCTCCTCTTTTGGGGGCTCCCCCTGGGGGAACACCACCTCCACCCGGTGCTCCCGCAGCCAGGAGCGGGCGGAGGGGGTGAGCACGTCTCCCCGCCGGACCACCACCGGGCCCCGGGCCCCGTTGTCCGACATCAGGCGCACCCGGGCCTCGTCCAGCAGGGCCATGGGCTACTCCTGCTCCCCCTGCCGGTGGGGCAGGATACCGTCCACCTCGGCGTGTGGCCGGGGGATCACATGGACCGAGATCAGCTCCCCCACCTTCTCTGCGGCTGCGGCCCCGGCGTCGGTGGCCGCCTTCACCGCCCCCACGTCTCCCCGGACCATGACGGTGACCAGGCCGCCGCCCACCTGCTCCTTGCCCACCAGCTGCACGTTGGCGGCCTTCACCATGGCATCTGCGGCCTCGATGGCCCCCACCAGTCCTCTCGTCTCCACCATACCAAGCGCGTTCGTGTTCGCCATTCGTCTTTTGCTCCTTTCCTGTCTGGGGGGCTCGCCCCCCTTCTCTTCGATGGGGCCGCCGGTGCCCGCCTCTGCCGCGGGGCCGCCCCCGATGACCGAGGCGGCCAGGGCCGCCAGCGCCTCCTTGGGCTCCTCTCCGCCGGGGACGGGCGGCGCCTTGGCCGGTCCCCCGCCGCCGCCGGCCTTCTTCCGCCGTCCGGACGGGGGAGGGCCCGCCTTCCCGCCCTCCCCCGGGGCGTCCTCCGGCTGGTCATAGGCGGTGGGCCCTCCGTCCGCCGAGATCCGCTTGGACCGGGAGAAGGGCTTTGCCGCGTCCCCAGAGGGGGGCGGCACATCGGCGGAGGCCGCCTCCATGTCTGCGGTGAACTGTCCCATCTTCCGAAGGATGTTCTCATAGGGATCGTAGAGGGTGTTCTCCGAGACTACCTCGTTGAGGGCGTTCCCCTCCGGGACCGGGGCCGTCTCCCCCTCGGGGATCAGCGCCGCGTTCCGGGAGACGGCTCCGCTGTCTTTCCTTCGGGCCATATCACATCAGCCTCCCCACGATGCGGCTCACCAGCTCCTCCAGCAGGCGGCTGTCCACCTGGGCGGAGCCGACAGAGGGGGCCGGGCCGCCCCGGATCTCCTCCAGCTCCCGGACCCCCCAGGCCACCCGCTTGATGTTGATGAGGTCCAGGGGCCCGATGTTGTTGGAGGAGGAGGAGCCCCCCACCGCTCCGCAGCCCAGGGTGAGGGCGGGGAAGAGGCAGGTGGTGGCCCCGATGCCCCCCAGGGAGGCGGGGGTGTTCACCAGCACCCGGCTGGCGGGGACGGCCCGGGCGAAGCGCTCCACCACCCCCTGATCCTGGGCGTGGATGGCGAAGGTGTGCCCCGCCCCCTCCCACTCCAGGATCTCCACGCAGCGGCGGAGGACCGCCTCCTCGTCGGGCTCCACATAGTAGGCCAGGATGAGGCCCAGTTTCTCGTTGGAGTAGGGATATCCGGGCCCCACCCCCGTCTCCCGGGCCACCAGCACCCGGGCCCCCTGGGGCGGCGTCCCCAGCCCCGCCAGCTCCGCCACCGCCGCCACGCTCTTGCCCACGATGGCCGGATCCATGGTCCCGTTGGCGCGGAGGATGCGCTTGGAGAGCTTCCGGTGCTCTTCGTCCGAGAGGATCCAGGCCCCCTGGGCCCGCAGCGCCTCGGACACCGCCCCCTCCATCTCCCGGGTCACCACGATGGACTGCTCGGAGGCGCAGATGGTGCCGTTGTCGAAGGTCTTGGAGTCCAGGATCCGCTTCACCGCCTGGCCCACGTCGGCAGAGCGGTGGATATAGGCCGGGCCGTTCCCCGCCCCCACGCCGATGGCGGGGGTGCCGGAGGAATAGGCGGCCTTCACCATAGCGCCGCCGCCGGTGGCCAGGATGAGGCGGGTGTGCCTGTGCCCCATGAGCTCTCGGGTGGCCTCCAGAGTGGGCTCGGTGAGGGCGGAGACCGCCCCCGGCGGCGCGCCCGCCCCCTCGGCCGCCCGGCGCACCACCTCCACCGCCTCCAGGATACACTTGCGGGCGTTGGGGTGGGGGGAGAACACGATGGGATCTCCCGCCTTCAGGCAGATCATGGACTTGTAGATCACTGTGGAGGTGGGATTGGTGGAGGGCACCAGCCCCGCCACCACCCCCACGGGCACGCCGATATCCATGGTCCGGCGCTCGTCATCCCGGGCCAGGAGGCCGTGGGTCCGCTGGTCCCGGATGGCCTGGTACAGGTCCACGGCGGCGAAGCGGTTCTTGATCTCCTTGTCCTCCGCCCTGCCGTAGCCGGTCTCTTCCACCGCCATCCGGGCCAGGCGTCCGGCCTCCGCCGCCCCCGCCCGGCTCACCGCCGCCGTTATCTTGTCCAGCTCCTCCTGGCTCATCCCCGCCAGGACCCGCTGGGCCTCCCGGGCCTTCTCCAGCAGGTCCCGCACCTCCTGGATGGAGCGCAGGTCCTTGTCCAATCGCATGGGATCCCTCCTGTCCTCTGTCGATCTGTGTCTTTCGCCCCGGCCTCCCGGCGTCACACCTCCCGGGGCCGCTGGGCGACGGCCTTCACCGTCTCCGCAAAGGCCGCGCAGGCATCCCCCTCCCGGCGCTCCGCGCCGGCGGGGCGCCCCCTTTTTCCACTGCACATGCTCGGGGCGAGTGGATCGCCCCTGCGCCAAGGTCCGCCAAGCGGACCTTGTGCGCGCCTGACGGCGCGGCTCGCTCCCGCTCGCAACGCCGCCTGCGCCCCTCCCCTCCGGCGTCACACCTCCCGGGGCCGCTGGGCGATGGCCTTCACCGTCTCCGCGAAGGCCGCGCAGGCGGCGTTGCAGGCGGACTGTGTGCCGGTGAGCAGGCCGCCGCCGAAGTTGGTCTCGCTGGGGGGCTCGAAAAGGGCGGCCAGCCGCACGTCGGCGGCCTTCATGGCCTCGTCCAGGCCCACTACCGCCTCCAGGGGCGGGGCGATGAGGTAGGCCAGGGCCTCCCCCTCCCGGACCCCTGCCGTCTTGGACAGGTAGGAGCCAGTACGGGAGACGGTGTGGGCGAAGTACACCACCGACCCGTCCTCATTGGCCTTGTGGAAGCCCACCCCCTCCTCCAGGAAGGCCACCGCCGCCCGCAGGCCGGAGCTCACCTCCGACGGGTCGGGCCCCGCCAGGATGCCGATGACCTCTCCGGCGTACCGGGTGGAGGCGTTGGCCGCTCCCGCGTAGAGGCTCCGGCCGTAGACCACCTCCACGGCGGCGGCCTTGGTGGCCTCGTCCAGGGCGCAGTAGGTGGCGTCGTCGCAGTCGGTGGTCAGGATGCCGATGGAGCGGTGCTCCGGCCGCAGGCCCAGCTTCTCCGCCAGGGTCTCGGACACGTTCGCGATGGTATGGGTGGCCAGGACCGCCACCCGGATCAGATCTCCCGTCATGGGCGTACCTCCTTGTCCCGCGGAGCGCATCTCCTCTCAGCGCAGGTCGATGCCGCTCGCCTTCTTCTCCAGCATGGTCTTGATCAGTTCCGCGATGTGGGCCCCCGCCTCCACCGCCGTGGTGCCCTGCCGGTGGATGTTGGAGATGACGGTGCGCTTGGACTCGGGGATGCCGATGTGGGCCCCATAGGTCAGGTAGGCGGACATGGACTCCGCCGTCACCAGGCCGGGGCGCTCCCCCACCAGCATGCACACCACCTGGGCCCCGGTGAGCTCCCCGATGTGGTCGGAGGCCCCCACCCGGCAGTACTTCACGAAGAGGGCCTTCCCCGCCGGGATGCCGAAGTTTTTCAGCCCCGCCCGGATGGCCTCCAGGCAGTCCATGGCGTTGGCCTCGATGGCCGCCGAGGAGAGGCCGTCTCCCACCACCAGGGCCACCGGCGGAGCGCTGCCCAGGGCCTCCCGGACGATCTTCTGGCCGGCCTCGTCGAAGCGGCGGCCCTTGTCCGGCCGCGTCAGGTATTCATCCTTGTCCCTGCACAGGGTCTGCACAGGGATCAGGCCGTGCTCCTCCGCGAAGCCCTCCCGCACATGGGAGAATACCGAGTCCTGGGCCGCCGCGTGGTCGCAGCGCATCCGCAGCATGGTGGCGGTCTTGTACCGGGCCCCCGCCCGGCCCACCCCCAGCCGCGCCGGGGTCTTGGCCTTCAGGGCCAGGAAGGCGGGGCCGTCGTGGGGGCTCTCCACCAGGTACTGCCGCCGCAGGTCCACCTCCGCCAGATCGGGCAGCTCGCCGCCGCCCCCCTCCGGGGCGGGCTCGGTGGGGAAATAGTCCGCCCCCTTCACCTGGGGCGTGGGGGCCTGGCCCATCAGGTCGGCCACCATCCGCTCCACCAGGGCCCGCAGTTCCAGTTCGTTCACTTATGAGACCTCCTTTTGGGCATCACAGCCATCTCCGTCACGCCAGCAGTATCGATCCGTCCCCCGCCAGGGGGGTGAGCTTCCCGTCCGAGACGAAGCCCATCTTCTCCAGCCACGCCTGGAAGGGCGGGATGGCGGTGAGGCCGAAGAGCTCCCGGAGGGCGGCGGTCTCGTGATAGCCGGTGGTCTGGTAATTGAGCATCACGTCGTCCCCGTGGGGGATGCCCATGAAGTAGTTGCACCCCGCGGCGGTGAGGAGGACGGCCAGGTCCTCGATGTCGTTCTGGTCTGCCTTCATGTGGTTGGTATAGCAGGCGTCGCAGCCCATGGGGATGCCGGTGAGCTTGCCCATGAAGTGGTCCTCCAGCCCCGCCCGGATCACCTGCTTGGCGTCGTAGAGGTACTCCGGCCCGATGAAGCCCACCACCGTGTTCACCAGGAAGGGCTCGAAGTGCCGGGCGAAGCCGTAGCACCGGGCCTCCATGGTCACCTGGTCCCAGCCGTTGTGGGCCTCGGAGGAGAGCTCGGAGCCCTGCCCGGTCTCGAAGTAGAGCACGTTGGGCCCGGTGGCCGTCCCCTCCCGGAGGGCCAGCTCTTTGGCCTCCCGGATGGTGTCCGCCGTGAAGCCGAAGGCCTCGTTCCCCTTCTGGCTGCCCGCGATGGACTGGAAGATCAGGTCGGTGGGCGCCCCCTTCCGGATGCACTCCATCTGGGTGGTCACATGGGCCAGCACGCAGGTCTGGGTGGGGATGCCCCACTTCTCCTTCACGTCCCGGAACCGCTCCAGCACCCGGGTGACGCTCTCCACGCTGTCATCCACCGGGTTGAGGCCCAGCACCGCGTCCCCCGCTCCGAAGGTGAGCCCCTCCAGCAGAGAGGCCAGGATGCCGTCCGGGTCGTCGGTGGGGTGGTTGGGCTGGAGCCGGGCGGACAGGGTCCCCGGCAGGCCGATGGTGGTGTTGCAGGTGGCGGTGACCCGCAGCTTCTTGGCCGCGTAGACCAGGTCCAAGTTGCTCATGAGCTTGGCCACCGCCGCCACCATCTCGCTGGTGAGCCCCCGGGACAGGCGGCGCACCGCCGGGCCGTCGTTGGCCTCGTCCAGCAGCCACTCCCGCAGCTCGGCCACGGTCCAGTTCCGGATCTCTCCGTAGATCTTCTCATTGACCCCGTCCTGGATGATGCGGGTCACCTCGTCGCTCTCATAGGGCACGGCGGGGCTGTTGCGCAGGTCGGCCAGGGTGAGCTGTGCCAGCACCGCCTTGGCCGCCACCCGCTCGGCGGCGGTCTCCGCCCCGATGCCCGCCAGCCGGTCCCCCGACTTCTCCTCATTGGCCTTGGCCATGACCTCCCGGACCGTGTGGAAGTCGTAGACATGGCCCAGCAGCTTGGTCTTCAGGATCATCGCGTCTCCTCCTCGTCCCGGGCGGGGGCTCCCCCGCCCTGATGTGTTTTTTGGAAGGCCAGGGTCTTCACCACCACCGGCAGCACGGTCCCCCCGGCCACAGGGGCGCCGATGTCGATGTAGTCCCCGTTGTCCACCGACACCCCGTCCAGACACAGCAGGGGCCCCGTGCCCCCCATGGCCTGGCCCAGGGCCTTGGCCATGTCCCGCTCCAGCACCACCACGGGGACCAGGCCCGCCGCCTCCAGGGGAGCGAGCCCCTCACGCACCGCGGCGGCCAGCTCCCTGACCCGCCGGTAGGGGGGCGAGACCTCCCCCTTCAGGGCCAGGGCCGTCTGGACCAGCCCGCCCTCATCGGCATACCACTTCAGCTTCCGCCGGATGGCCGCCGCCAGGGCCTCCGGGTCCCCCCGCTCCTCCTCCGGCCCCAGCCGGAGGACGGGCAGGCTTTTCAGCGGGAACGCCACCTCCCGGTAGAAGATGGTGGAGCCGGACACCTCCACCGAGTGGGCCCCCGCCCCGATCACCGTGGCCCGGATGGTCTCCGCCCCGGGCATCAGCCGGAGCCCCTCCCGCTCCAGCCGCCGCCGGATCGCGGGGCCCAGCAGCGGGCCTATATCCCCATAGGCCCTCCAGTCCGCCGGCGGGTCCCACATACAGTCGGCCACGCCCCCTGAGAAGGAGAGGGCCGCCACGCCCTCCGGGACCGCCCGGGCCAGCCCCTCCGCCAGGGCCTCCACCACCGGGGCCAGGCTCTCCGGGGACGCCCGGCGGCCGGGGGACACGGCGTCCAGGAGGGCGGGGCCCATCCACTCCGCCAGCGCGGGAGAGCGGTAGGTCACCGTCCCATCGGGCCCCACCTTCACGAGGCGCCCGCCGATGTCCAGGCAGCCGGTCTCCAGGAGGGCTCCACAGTCGAAGAGGGCTGTGTTGGAGGTGCCGCCGCCGATATCGATGTGTAATATCCTGCATCGATGCTCCTCTGCGTATCGGTCCGCCCCCGCCCCCCGGGCGGCCAGGATGGACTCCAGGTCCGGCCCGGCGGTGGCCACCACGAAATCTCCGGCGAAGTCGGAGAGGGCGGCGAGCACCTCCCGGGCGTTCTCCTTCCGGGCGGTCTCCCCGGTGATGATCACCGCCCCCGTCTCCACCTGTCCCCGCTCCAGCCCCGCCTTCCGGTACTCCGCCGCCACGATGTCCCGGACCTCCTGGGCGTCGATCCTGGTGTCCGACAGGAGGGGGGTGAAGTGGATGCCGCTGCGGTAGACCACCTCCCGCCCGGCGATCTCCACCCGGGGGACGGAGAAGGGGGTGGCCCTGTTCTCCAGGGTCAGCCGGGAGGCCACCAGCTGGGTGGTGGACGTGCCGATGTCGATGCCCACCGACAAGAGCGTCTCTCTCATCCCCCCGCCGCCTCCTCTATCAGCCGTTCCACATCCTGCGCCGAAGGGGTCCGGGGATCTCCGGCGGCGCAGGGGTCCGCCAGGGCGTCGGCGGCCACCTGGGGCAGGGCCGCCCGGAGCTCCTCCGCCGGTATGGGCAGGCCGCCCTCGATGCCCAGCCCCGCCCGCAGGCGGACCAGGGCCGCCGCCAGGGCCCTGGGGGACCCGGCCAGACCGCAGGCCCGGGCCAGCCGTCCGTAGCGGGCGGCTGTCTGCTCCCCTCCGGCGGCGTTGAAGGCGATCACATGGGGCAGCAGCACCCCGTTGAGCCGCCCGTGGGGGACGTGGAAGCGCCCGCCCAGGGCGTGGGCGGCGGCGTGGCAGAGGCCCAGCCCCGCGGCCTGGAAGGCCATCCCCGCCATACAGGAGCACAGCAGCATCTCCCCCTTGGCCTCCAGGTCCCCTCCGTAGGCCCGGGGGAGGCTCCGCCAGGCCAGGGCAAAGGCCTTCTCCGCCAGGGCGTCGCTGAAGGGGCTGGCCCCCCGGGCCACATAGGCCTCCGCCGCATGGGTGAGCACGTCCATGCCCGTGTCGGCGGTGACCCGGGGCGGGACCCCCTCCAGGGGCCCGGGGTCCAGGATGGCCGCCTGGGGGATGAGCCCCTCCTCGATGAGGGGGATCTTCACCCCCCGCTGTCTGTCGGTGAGCACGGCGAAGGCGGTGACCTCGCTGCCCGTCCCCGCGGTGGTGGGGATGCACCAGAGGGGCGGGCGCTCTGCCGGAGCGGCTCCGGCGGCCCACACCATGCCCTTGGCGCAGTCCATGGGGGACCCGCCGCCGAAGGCCACCACCGCGTCGGGCCGGAAGGCCCGCAGGGCGGCCACCCCCCTGGCCACCAGCTCCAGGGAGGGGTCCGGCTCCACCTGGCTGAACACCTCCACCGGCCCGGTGAGCCGGGACAGCACCCGGTCCAGGAGCCCGGAGGAGGCCAGGAAGGAGTCGGTCACCACCAGTACCCGCCGCCCGGCCAGTGCCTCCAGGGCCGCCAGGGCGTCCCCGCCGAAGTAGATGCGCGGCCCGATCGAAAAGGTCTGCACCCTCTCCACCGCCTTTCCTCTGTACGATCTCTTGGTCTGATAGTGGTAGTATGGCGGAAATGGCAAAAAATATGACCCCATCTGAAAAGATCCAGATGGGGTCATATCTTTCATGCTCTGGGGAGGGCCCGGCTGTGGGCCCGGATGGCGGGAGATCCCCGCTATTTGGCGGCCTCCAGCTCCACGGTGAAGGTGGTGCCCTTCCCGGGAACGCTGTCCAGATAGATCTTACCGCCGTAGACCAATACGATGTGCTTGACGATCGACAGGCCCAGGCCGGTGCCGCCGGTCTTGCGGGCCCGGCCCTTGTCCACCCGGTAGAACCGCTCGAAGATCCGCTCCTGGCACTCCTCGGGGATGCCGATGCCCGTATCCGACACCCGGATGGTGACCTTGCCGCCGGCGGGCTCCACCGACACGTCGACCCGGCCGCCGGGCTCGTTGTACTTGATGCCGTTCTCTATCAGATTGGTGAGCAGCTCCCGGAGCCGGGCGGGGGCCATGGCCACCACGCCGCCGCTGCCGGTGATGTTCACCGAGATGCCGCCCTGTTCCGCCGCCTGTTTCAGGGCCTCCCGGCTCTCCTCGGCCACCTGGCGCACGTCCGCCCGGTCCTCCGGCTGAGGGATCATCACCGATTCCAGCTCAGAGATCTTCAGCACGTCGTTGATGAGCTCGATGAGCCGGTCCACCTCCACTCCGATCATGGTGATGAAGCGCTTCTGGTCCTCAGGGTCCCGGACCATGCCGGAGGAGAGCATATCGGTGAAGCCCTTGATGCTGGTGAGGGGGGTCTTGAGCTCGTGGGAGACGTTGGCTGCGAACTCGCTGCGGGCGGACTGGAGCTTCTCGCCCTCCTGCTCCAGCTCCTCCTCCCTCCGTTCCAGAGGCTTGGCGGTCCGCTGAGCCAGCTTGTGGGCCAGGAGCAGGGTGAGGGCCAGGGCCACCGCCGCCGCCACCGCGAAGCCCGCCAGGCCCTGCAGCACCAGACTGTTCACTGAGGAGATAGGCATGGCCATGCGCCCGATGTTCCCGTCGGTGAAACGTTTCGCCTCATACAGGAGCTGCTCGCCGGTGGTCTCGCTCCTCCGGTTCGCCTCTCCCCAGCCTGTCTCCAGTGCCTGCTGCACCTCAGGGCGGTCGGCGTGGTTCTCCTCCACCTCCCCGTGGGTATCCGCCAGGACAGTGCCGTCGGGGGCGATGATGGTCAGCCGCTTGTCCGGCGCGGCGGTCTGGAGCTGACGGCTCCAGGCCGCCGCATCGGTATAGTAGTTCTGGGCGTCCATCAGGTCCAACAGCTCCACCAGGGTCTGCCGGGCAGAGGCGACTTCCCGCTGCCGGTAGGTCCACACGCCGAAAAGGCTGGAGATGGCGATGCCCAGGGCCGCGATGAGGAAGATATAGATGGTCAGTCGTCTTTTCATCTTGATATGAGGCCCCTCCATTCCACAGGGTATGTCTGGTCACGGTGCCCGGGGCGCCCCTGCGCCCCGGGATGTGCTTTGCGCATCTCGGGCTCAGGCCATCTTGTAGCCGACCCCCCGGACGGTCTGTATGTACCCCTCGCCCAGCTTCTGGCGCAGGGTCTTCACATGCATATCCACGGTGCGGGTCTCGCCGGCGAAGTTATAGTCCCACACGGCCTGGAGGATGTCATCCCGGCTAAGGACCATGCCCCGGCGGGAGGCCAGGAGCTTCAGCAGCTCGAACTCCTTGTAGGTGAGCTCCACCGGCACCCCTGCCTTGCGCACTTCCCGGGCTGCCGGGTCGATCTCCAGGTCGCCGCAGATGATGACCTCCTCGGTCTTGTTCCGCCCCGTCCTGCGGAGCAGAGCCTTCACCCTGGCCTGGAGCTCCATGATGCCGAAGGGCTTGACCACATAGTCGTCCGCCCCGCTCTCCAGCCCCTTCACCTTGTCCATCTCGGAGGTGCGGGCGGTGAGCATCAGAGTGGGCACGTCCTTCAGGGCGGGGTCTGAGCGGATGCGGCGCAAGATCTCCAGCCCGTCCATGCCGGGCAGCATGATATCCAGTATGAACAGAGAGGGCACCTGCTCCCTCTCCGCCTCGAAGTAGGCCTCTCCGGATTCATAGCTCTCCACATGATAGCCTACGGAACGAAAATAGTAGCGGAGCATCTCCCGGATGCTCTCGTCATCCTCTACGATGACAATGGTCTCTGCCATATGGTCTCTTCCTCCTGTATGTCCCTCCGGCGGATCCCGGACCGCCCGGGATGGCGCGCCGTCAGGGAACAGATACGCTCTATGGGCGGGCGGCCCGAGGCCGCCCGCCCATAGAGCTGCTCCTCTCTTTCGCAAGGAGCCAGGTCTATGCCCGCCCTGTCTTACTGGAGCTCCCCCGTGACGCAGAAGATGGCCCACTGGGCGATATTGACGGCGTGGTCGGCCACCCGCTCCAGGTACTTGGCGATGATGATGAAATCGATGGAGCTGTCCGCCTCATCTTTGTTCTCGGCCACCTCTTCGATGAGCTCCCGCTTCACCTGACTGAAGAGCTCATCCACCTCGTCGTCCAGATTGACCACGGCGTGGGCGCTCTCCACGTCCCGGCTGGTATAGGCGGCGATGGCCTGCCGCACCATGAGCCCCGCCTTGCAGGACATGACGCCGATGTCCTGGGGCACCTTCACCACCCCCTGCCCGGAGAGCAGGAGGGAGATCTCGGCGATGTTGGCGGCCTGGTCCCCGATACGCTGGAGGTCGGTGACCATCTTCATGGCCGCGGAGATGGCCCGCAGGTCCCGGGCCACAGGCTGCTGCCGCAGCAGGAGCTGGAGGCAGCGGTTCTCGATGTCCCGCTCCATCTGGTCCATGGAGGCGGTCATCTCGATGGCGGCCTTTGCCGCCGCCTCGTCCTCGGAGGAGAGGCTCTCGGTGACCACGTCGATGGCGTCCTGGGCGGTGCGGGCCATGGCGGTGAGCTCCTCGTTGAGCTCCAGGAGCTCTGCGTCAAAGGTCTTTCTCATGATATCAGCCAAACCTCCCGGTGATGTAGTCTTCGGTGCGGCGGTCCTTGGGCACGGAGAACATCTGCTCCGTGTCCCCGTACTCGATGAGCTCGCCCAGCAGGAAGAAGGCGCACTTGTCCGAGACACGGGTGGCCTGCTGCATGTTGTGGGTGACGATGACGATGGTGTACTCGTTCTTCAGGTCTGCGATCAGGTCCTCGATCTTGGAGGTGGAGATGGGGTCCAGGGCGGAGGTGGCCTCGTCCATGAGGAGGATGTCCGGCTCCACCGCCAGGGCGCGGGCGATGCAGATACGCTGCTGCTGGCCGCCGGAGAGGCCCAGGGCGGACTTCTTCAGCCGGTCCTTCACCTCGTCCCAGATGGCCGCGCCCCGGAGGGACTTCTCCACGATCTCATCCAGCTTGGCCTTGCTCTTGATACCGTGGGTCCGGGGGCCGTAGGCGATGTTGTCGTAGATGGACATGGGGAAGGGATTGGGCTTCTGGAAGACCATGCCGATCTGCTTGCGCAGCCAGGTCACGTCCATCTCAGGCCCGTAGATCTCCATGTCCCGGTAGCGGACGCTGCCGGTGATCTTCACCCCCTGCACCAGGTCGTTCATGCGGTCCAGGGTCTTGAGGAAGGTGGACTTGCCGCAGCCGGAGGGACCGATGAGCGCGGTGACCTCTTTCTCCGGGATATCGATGCTCACGTCCTTCAGGGCATGGGCCTGGCCATACCACAGGTTCAGGTCCTTGGCCGACAAGATGGTTTTTTTATCCATAGCAGGTACTCCTTACTGCTTTTTCAGTTTCTTCCCCACCAGCTTGGCGCTCAGATTGATGACGAGGGTGAGGATCATCAGGATGGAGGCGATGGCGAAGGCCACCTCGATCTCGCCCCGCTCCATGGCGTACATATAGAGGGAGACGGTGAGGGTGGCGCCGCTGCTGCCCATGGCCTCGAAAAAGTTGTTGACCGTCAGGCCCATGCCGGCGGTGTAGAGGAGGGCGGCGGATTCACCCACCACACGGCCGATGGCCAGGATGCAGCCGGTGACGATGCCGTCCACAGAGGAGGGCAGGACGATGGTGCGGATCATGTGCCACTTGCCGGCCCCCAGGCCCAGGGCGCCCTCCCGGTAGGACTGGGGCACGGTCTTCAGCGATTCCTGGGTGGTGCGGATGATGGTGGGCAGGGTCATGACCACCAGGGTCAGGCCGCCGGCCAGCAGAGAGGTGCCCAGGGAGCAGAACTGCACGAAGAAGAGCATGCCCACCAGGCCGTAGATGATGGAGGGGATGCCGGTGAGGGTCTCTGTCGCGAACTCGATGGCGGACACCAGCCGGCGGTTCTTGGCGTACTCGGTCAGATAGACGGCGGCGCCGACGCCCAGGGGGAGCACGATGATGAGGGTGACGAAGATGATATAGAGGGTATTGAGGATGTTGGGCAGGATACCGATGGTCTGCCGGATATGGCTGGGGGCGGTGGAGAGGAGCTGCCAGGTCACATGGGGCAGGCCCCGGACGAAGATGAAGCCGATGATGCATACCAGCAGGGCGCAGGTGATGAACGCGCACAGGTAGAGCAGGAAGCGCAGCGTCCTGTCATAGGCCCTCCGTCCGCCGGAGAGGCGTTTGATTTCCATTTTAGTATATCATCCCTTCGGATATTTTCATAGGAGAAGAATGAAAACGGAGCGCTTACTTGTCGCGGCTCTTCTTGAGCAGGCTGTTGAGCACCACGTTGATCAGCATGATGAAGAGGAAGAGGACCAGGGCGATGGAGAACAGGGCGTTGCGCTGGAGGGAGCCCACGGCGGCGTAGGACATCTCGCTGGCCACCGCAGTGGTGAGGAAGCGCACGGACCGGAACAGGCTGGGCATGTTGGCCACATTGCCGGCCACCATCATGATGGCCATGGCCTCTCCGATGGCCCGGCCGATGCCCAGGACGATGGAGGCGGCGATGCCGCTGGAGGCGGCGGGGACGCTGACACGGAACACGGTCTCGATATGGGTGGCGCCCAGGGCCAGGCTGGCCTCCTCATACTCCTTGGGGACGGCGTTGAGGGCGGTCTCGGACACCGAGACGATGGAGGGGAGGATCATCACCGCCAGCACGATGATGGCGGCGAAGAGGGTGGCGCCGTCGGGGAGCCCGAAGACGGTGCGCACAGCGGGCACCAGCACGATCATGCCGATGAGGCCGTACACCACCGAGGGGATACCGGCCAGCAGGTCTACGGCAGGGCGGACGATGCCGGCCACTTTCCGGGGCGCCACTTTGGAGATGAAGATGGCGGTCATCAGGCCCACGGGCACCCCCAGCACGATGGCTCCGGCGGTGCCGTAGACCGAGGTGAGGATGAAGGGCAGGATGCCGAACTGGGGCTCCGCCGCGGTGGAGGCCCACTTGGTGCCGAAGAGGAAGTCGATAAGGCCGATCTCCCTGATGGCGGGCAGGCCGGAGATGATGAGGTAGACGCTGATGAAGAGGACGAAGACGATGGCGATGATGCCACAGAGGAAAAAGATGGCGCCCATGATCTTCTCCATGGCCCGCAGGGGGGCGTGCTCGGGGGCGGACTTCGGCGTCTTGTCGCGCTCGCGCCCTTTCTCTTTGGCCTTCGGCGTCTCCTCAGGCTGCGCGATGTGCAGGATCTCGTCCATGGCTGCGTTGCTCCTTTCAGAATCTTGGACGGGCATTTGGTCAGCCCGAAGCGCCCCCGCAGAGGCTGCGGAGGCGCTTCTGACTTATTTCGTGTTTTTTGGATCAGGCCACGGGCACCGCGCCGGCGCCGGCCACCAGGTCGGCGGCGTCAGCGGAGACGGCGTACTCCATGAAGGCCTGAGCGGCATCGGAGAGCTCAGCGTCGGCCATATAGACGAAGTTGAAGTTACGCTGGACCTGATAGCTGCCGTCCAGCACGGTCTCCTCGCTGGGAGCCACGCCGTTCACGGAGATGGCCTTCACGCCGTCCTGGCCTTCCACGGCGGACAGAGAGGCATAGCCGAAGGCGTTGGGGTTGCCGGCCACGGCCTGGATCACAGCGCCGGTGGAGGTCAGCTCCTGGGTGTAGACGCAGGTGTCCTCGGTGCCGGTGATGGACTCGAAGCCGTCGCGGGTGCCGGAACCGGCCTCACGGCCGATGAGGACCACAGGGGCGTCGATGCCGCCCACCTCGCTCCAGTTGGTGATCTCACCGGTGGCCAGACCGGCGATCTGCTCGATGGTCAGGTCGGAGACGGAGTTCTCGCTGTTGACGATGATGGCGATGCCGTCCAGAGCGAACACGGTGGAGGTCAGGCCCTGAGCGGTCTCCTCCTCGTCCAGGTCACGGCTGGCCAGGCCCAGGTCGCAGGTGCCCTCCAGAGCGGCGTTGATGCCGGTGCCGGAGCCGGTGGGATCGTAGTTGACGGTCACGTCGGGGTTGGCCTCCATAAAGGCCTCGCCAAGGGTCAGGATGACATTTTCCACGGAGGTAGAGCCATTGAGGTTCACGGTGCCGGAGAGAGTGCTGGTCTCCTCGTTCCCCGCGGGCTCAGCGCTGGTCTCGGTGCTGGGAGACCCGGAGGGAGCGGCGCTCTCCTCGCTGCCGCTGCTGGAGCAGCCGGCGAACAGGCCCACGCACAGGGTCAGCGAGAGCAGCATGGCAAGTGTCTTCTTCATGATGTTTCATTCTCCAATCCATTTTGGTATCTGTTCAGTTTTCCTCGGAACGGTGCCTAGTATACCGAAGTTTTGTAAAGTCGTCTTTCGGCTTTTTGTAAAGTCTTTGTAAATCGTAGTCTGCCCAAAGGTACGAAAAATGCTCCCTTCTCCGAAAGAGAAGGAAGCATTTTACATCTTTACAATGAATGTAAAGTCAAGCCTGTCAAACTTTCACGCCTGGCGGCGCCCTCCCGGCGGGGGAGATCGTGCAGTTCTGACAGGGTCGATCGGTCCTACCTCCGAATACCCTCCGTATTCGTCAGAGGGGGCAGCCGGGGGCGCTCCGGTCCAGGCCCAGCCAGGTCCGCAGCTCTATCAGGTCCGGGGCGATGTGGACATGGGGCAGACCGGCGAAGGCCTCTCCCGGGGTGGTGCCGTTGAGCACGGCGCAGAAGTCCATCCCCGCGTTCCGGGCGGCGTTGGCGTCGATGGTGGTGTCGCCGCAGTAGAGGATCTCCCCCTTGTCCAGGACCAGCCGCCGGGCGGCTTCGTTGAGGCCCTCCGGGTCCGGCTTGGGCTTGGAGACCAGGTCCCCGCCGATGATGAAGGCGAAGGTATCCCGGAGGCCGTAGTGGTCGAAGATGGACTCCAGGGTCTCGGTGTGCTTGGTGCTCACCACCGCCGTGGCGATCCCCGCCGCCCCCAGGGCCCGGAGCAGCGCCTCCGCCCCCTCGCACAGGGGGATGCCCGCCGCCTGCATGGGCCGGGCCACCGAGGAGAAGAGGGCGCGGAACCGGGCGCGGCCCTCCTGGCTCTCATCGCCGGTGAGCTTGGTATATGCGTCCTCCAGCAGCAGGCCGATGGTGTGGCGCACCGCCTCCCGGTCCGGCACGGGGTAGCCCATCAGCTGGAAGCCGTGGACGAATCCGGCGTAGATCGCATCGGTGGCGTCCCCAAGGGTATAGTCAAAGTCGAATACAACAGCTTTATAGCGCATGGACATTGGTTCTCCTTTTATTTTTGTTTATTGCGGTCTTAGTTGGAGAAGGCCGGAGTGCGGGCCTCTCATCGTCGCGTCGGCATCGCATCGTCGGCACAAGCTGCGCGTCCCTCGCCGGGGCGGCTCCGCCGCCCCCTCTGCACCGGCGGCGTGACAACGTAAGCCGCCGGTGCTGACAGACGCGGCTGTAGAAGAGCCCCGGGGGGTACTTCCAATAGGGGTGACATCGTCGTCGCAAAGTCCGCTCCCCTCTATTTCCGCCTGGCGGCGAAAATTCGGTCCGCTCCCTTGCTCCTCCTCTCCCAAATGGACCCGCTTCGCTGGGCTCCATTTGGGTCCCCTTTCCCCTGTGT
>DWZK01000078.1 GCA_019117605.1 Candidatus Intestinimonas stercoravium
ACGCTGTCTGACATTTTGACTTACGTCAAAATGTTCCTGACTGTACGCGAAAGTGGGGGCTCACCGCCCCCCTTTCACACTATCCCCCCGCTGCTTCTCCAGCGTTGTACCACTTCTTCGACAGGCTGAGAGCGCCTGTGCCATGCACAGGCGCTCTTTCAGCGTGCCGAAAGCTGGACTTTTCGGACATGCTGTTGCCATTTTGACTTGTGCCGATCGGAAAGGGCGCCTGTCATGCGCCCTCACTATCAAAAAACGGGACAGCGGAAAGCTGTCCCGTTTTCGCTCATGTACGTCAAACGCCCAGGATAGGCACCAGGACACCGCCCAGCAGGCCCACCAGCAGGCAGGCGAGGACCAGCTCCAGCAGCGCCCACTTGATGACGCCGCCCAGCAGCTTGGAATCCTGGCCCACCAGATTGACCGCCGCCGCGGCGGTCGCGATGCACTGGGGGGAGAGGATCTTGCCGATGCCGGCGCCCAGAGAGTTGGCGGCAGCCAGCCAGAACTCGGAGGCACCGATCTGCTGGGCCGCGGCGGTCTGCAGGCCGCCCAGCAGCACCTCGGTGCTGGTGCCGCTGCCTGTGATGAAGGCGCCCAGAGCCGCGATGATGGGAGCTACGAAGGGATAGAAGCTGCCGGTGAGGCCCACGAAGAAGGCAGCCATATCGTCAATCATGCCGCAGTATGTCATGATCTTGGCTACGGCCAGCACCGACATGATGGTGATGATGGTCTTGGACATCTGCTTCACTGTGGCTACCAGGGTCTCCCACATGACCTTGCCGCTGGCCTTCTGCACGATACCGCCGATGATCGCGGAGACGAAGATCCAGATGCCCGGGGTATTGATCCAGCTGAAGGAGGCCGCCCCCGCGTTGGCGGAAGTGCTGATCTTGATAGAGCTGGAGAAGCCGGCCAGAGCGGCATTGATGGGAGGCACCAGCTTGGAGGTGACCAGCAGCAACACGAAGATCAGGATGAAGGGCAGCCAGGAGACCACGGCGGTGTGCCCATCGATCGGCTTCGCCTCGGGCATTCCGGCCCGCATATCATACTCTTTGGGGATCTCCTTCCCCTTGCGGGCCCGGGCCATCAGGATGGTGAACGCCAGGGAGAACACACAACCCACGATGACGGTGAGCTCAGGCCCCACCAGGTTGGAGACCACCAGCTCGGGGACTACGAAGGCCACGCCGGAGACCAGCGTGATGCCCACCATGCCCTTGAGAGCCTTGACACCGCCGCCGCCCACGATGACCATGAGGAAGGGCACCAGGATCATGAAGGGGACCATCTGCACCACAGTGGTGAAAGCCAGAGGCAGGGCATCCAGCCCGGTGACGTTGGACAGGGTCACCGTGGGGATGCCTACGGAGCCGAAAGCAGTGGGGAAGGCGTTGGCCAGCATACACACCAGACAGGCGGTGATGGGGTTCATGCCCATGCCGGCCAGCATACTGGCGGGGATGGCGATGGCGGTGCCGAAGCCGGCCATGCCCTCCATGAATCCGCCGAAGCACCAGCCTATCAGGAGCACCAGCACCCGCTTATCGGCGGATACGCCGGTGAGCATCTGCTTGATGACGTCCATGGCCCCGGTCTTCAGGGACAGGTTGTAAGTAAAGATCGCCGCGATGATGACCAGGATGATGGGCCACAGCGCGGAGGCGAAGCCCTCCAGGGCCGAGGTAGCGCAGTCGATGACCGGCATCTTCCAGATGAACAGGGACTCCACGATGGTGATGATCAACGCGCCTACACAGGCCTTGTGCCCAGCCATCTTCAGCCCCGTCAGGGCCACGATCAGCCAGATGATGGGCAGCAGCGACAGGATGCCGCTCAGTATGATTTCTCCCACAAGTGTCACTCCTCTTTTCCGGCGATTTGGTGCTACCAATCTTGCCGCTCTTCCGGTTTGAGATGTGTTCTGTATCTCTCGGCGTTATTGGTTCCACCAATTTTCACAGATATTTTATTCCTTCTTTGGCAGGTTGTCCAGCCCTAATGATGTAGATTTTATAATTTCAAACATTTTGCCAAAAAGCCGTCATTCAAATTGTGCGGAATGGAGAATCCAACAAAATTTACACAAAAAACCTTTTCAACTCTTGCAACTTGTGATAGACTTTAAGCACGATAAATAGGTAGGACCAATCCAGAGATATGGCATATCCGCTCCTCTGGGTGTGACCCTGCCAGGCCGACCCTTTATGACTATCTTGCACTAAAAAATATCGATATTGGAGGGATCTGTATGCGTATTCCCTATGGCACCACCGGTCTGGAGCTCAGTCGGGATGTATCCAGAGCAGAAGTCCTGGAATCCGCTATCGGGACTCTGAAGGCAGAGGGCAGCGAGGATGAGATCGTCAAGAAGGCCATGGCCGCCCCCATGGGCTCCCCCAGGCTCTCTGAGCTGGCCAAGGGGAAAAAGACCGCCACCATCATCATCAGCGACCATACCCGCCCTGTGCCCAGCAAGCACATCCTTCCCTTTATGCTGGACGAGCTGCGGGAGGGCAACCCGGACATCGACATCACCCTGCTGATCGCCACCGGCTTCCACCGCCCCACTACTCACGAAGAGCTGGTGGCCAAGGTGGGCGAGAAGATCGCCAATGAGGAGAAGTTCGTCTGCCACGACAGCCGGGACGCGGCGAGCAACGTGGAGATCGGCGTCCTCCCCTCCGGCGCCAAGCTGGTCATCGACAAGGTGGCCGCCGAGACCGATCTGCTGGTGGCCGAGGGCTTCATCGAGCCCCACTTCTTCGCCGGCTTCTCCGGCGGCCGGAAGAGCATCCTTCCCGGCATCTGCGACCAGGTGACCGTGCTGGGCAACCACTGCTCCAAGTTCATCGACTCCCCCTATGCCCGCACCGGCATCCTGGAGGGCAACCCCCTCCATACCGACATGGTGGCCGCCGCCAAGCTGGCCAAGCTCCAGTACATCGTCAACGTGGTCATCGACGAGGAGAAGCATGTGGCCGCCGCCTTTGCCGGCGACCCCTTCAAGGCACACGAGACCGGCTGTGAGTTCCTGAAGGGCTACTGCCGGGTGAAGCCCCAGCAGAAGGGCGATATCATCATCACCTCCAACGGCGGCGCGCCGCTGGACCAGAACATGTATCAGTCCGTGAAGGGACTGACCGCCGCCGAGGCGGCCGCCGCCCCCGGCGCGGTGCTCATCATCTCCACCCGCTGCAACGACGGCACGGGCGGCGACAGCTTCTACCACGCCCTGGCCGACTGCGACACCCTGGAGCACCTGATGGAGCGCATCCTGGCCACCCCCATGGACAAGACCGATCCCGACCAGTGGGAGTACCAGATCCTCTGCCGCATGATGCTCAAGCACCGCATCATCTTCGTCTCCGAGCCCTCCATGCAAAAGACCATCGAGGAGATGAAGCTGGAATATGCCCCCGACCTGGACACCGCCCTGGACCGTGCCTACGAGGCCAAGGGCAAGGACGCCCATCTGGTCATCATCCCCAACGGCATCTCCGTGATCGTTGAGCCGTAACGCGTCCCGCGTTACTTCATCATAACAAAAATGGATCTCTCATTTTCTCTTTAGGAGGTAATCATGATGGCTCAGTACAATCAGCTCACTCCCGAGATCATCGAACAGATCAAGGCGGTCGCCCCCGAGCGGGTCTACGTCGGCGCCGACGTCAACGCCGACTACGCCCGCGACGAGATGCCCATCTACGGCACCCGGATGCCCGAGGTGGCGATCGACGTCACCAGCACCGAGGAAGTCTCCGCCGTGATGAAGATCTGCAATGAGAACCACATCCCTGTGACCTGCCGCGGCGCCGGCACCGGTCTGGCCGGCGCCTGCACCCCCATCGCCGGCGGCGTGGTCATCTGCACCACCAAGATGAAGAAGATCCTGGGCTACGACACCGATAACTTCGTGGTGAAGGTGCAGCCCGGCGTGCTCCTCAACGACCTGGCCGAGGACGCGCTCAAGCAGGGCCTCCTGTATCCCCCCGATCCCGGTGAGAAGTTCGCCACTCTGGGCGGCAACGTCTCCACCAACGCCGGCGGCATGCGGGCCGTGAAGTACGGCGCCACCCGCGACTATGTGTCCGCCATGACCGTGGTCCTGCCCTCCGGTGAGATCGTCCACTTCGGCTCCAACGTGTCCAAGACCTCTTCCGGTTACTCCCTGCTCAACCTGATGATCGGCTCCGAGGGCACCCTGGGCATCATCACCGAGCTGACCCTGAAGCTGATCCCCGCCCCCAAGGTCACCGTCAGCCTGATCATCCCCTTCGAGAACCTGGACGAGGCCATCGCCACCGTGCCCAAGTTCAAGAAGAACCACATGAACCCCCAGGCCCTGGAGTTCTTCGAGAGAGAGATCCTCATCTCCTCCGAGGAGTATCTGGGCAAGGCCGTGTTCCCCCGCAACGTGGGCGGCACCGACGTGGGCGCCTACCTGCTGGTGACCTTCGACGGCAACACCCAGGAGGAGTGCGACGCCATGGTGGAGCAGGCCGCTGAGCTGGTGCTGGAGGCCGGCGCCATGGACGTGCTGGTAGCCGACACCCCCGCCAAGATGAAAGACGCCTGGGCTGCCCGTTCCTCCTTCCTGGAGGGCATCGAGGAGCAGACCAAGCTGCTCGACGAGTGCGACGTGGTGGTCCCTGTGAGCCACATCGCCGACTTCGTGGGCTACTTCAAGAGCATCCAGCCCAACTACGGCTTCGAGGTCAAGAGCTTCGGCCACGCCGGCGACGGCAACCTGCACATCTACACCTGCGCCAACGACATGGAGCTGGACGAGTTCAAGAAGCAGGTGGACGACTTCATGACCAAGATCTACGACAAAGCCACCGAGATGGGCGGTCTGGTCTCCGGCGAGCACGGCATCGGCATGGGCAAGATCGACTACCTGGCCCGCAGCGTGGGCGAGACCAACATGAAGCTGATGGAAGAGATCAAGAAGGTCTTCGACCCCAACCTGATCCTCAACCCCGGCAAGGTCTGCTACAAGCTGTAAGCATCCCTGTTAAAACGCACAAAAGAGGAGGACCGCGTCTGCGGTCCTCCTCTTTTGCATTGTCTCAGGTCTGCTCATGGCTCCTCCGGCAGCTCCATGACGCCGGAGAGCTCCCCGGAGCCGCAGTCGTACCAAAAGTAGCCCTCGTGCTCCTCTCCCTGTCGATCTGCATAGGCGTAGTGGAGGAGCATGACGCTGGCCTGGTCGCTCCACTGGAGGAACCGGTACTCGATCGTCGGCCACAGGCCCTCACCCTCCTGTATCAGGCCGGGAAAGGCCCCGCTGCCCGTTACCGCCATATCCAGATAGGCGGTGAGGTTCCGGCTGACGTTGTTCCGGTAGTCCACCATAGCCAGACGCCCTCCCTCTTCCTCCGTCTCCATGGCGATGACCCGATAGCGGCTGTCAGGGGACCACCACATTCCCTGGAAACTGGCGCCATCCAGATAGTTGGTGGTGCCCCGGAAAGCCCCCTCGTCCCGGACTGTAAAGCCGTGGTCGGTGGGAAAAAGGCCGGAGACGTTCTTCCGGTAGGCGGTGGTGGTGATCCGCCCGTCGGGGGAGGTCTGCCGGTCCGCCACGTCGAAGCAGCCCCGGCTCCACAGCCAGAGCAGGCACAGCCCCGCCCCCAGGAGCAGGGCCGCCGCCGCGGCCAGGGTGGTCCGGCGGGCCAGCTTCCGTTTCTGCCGCCCCAGGATCCGGCGGCAGTCCGCCCCTTCTGTCCGCCCCGGGGCGTCCACCCGCGCCCGCATCCGCTCCAGCTGGGCCCTGCAGTCCGGGCAGTCCGCCAGATGGGCTTCGATCAGCGCCCGGCTCTCTTCGCTCTCCAGTCCGTCGGCGTATATGGGGAGCAGGTCCCGGATGATGTTATGATCCATCCTCTTCTTCCACCCTTTCCAGCACCTTGTTCTTGGCCCGGAAGTAGGTCACCCGGGCCCAGTTCTCGCTCCGTCCCAGGGCCGCCCCGATCTCCCGGAAGGATAGGCCCTCCAGACGCATCCAGAACACCTGCCGCCGCTCCGGGGGCAGCGCCTCCGCCGCCCTGCGCACCGACGCGGCGGTCTCCCGGCGGCTCACCGTCTCCTCCAGCGGCGGCGTACGCCCCTCCGGAGCGTCCTCCAGCCTGGTCTGCCGCCTCTGCCGCCGCCTCTCGTCCACGAAGAGGTTCTTGGCCACACGGCACAGCCAGGCGGCGGGGCCTCCCCGCCCGTCATAGTCCCGATAGCGCTCCACCGCCCGGAGGAAGGTCTCGGCGGTCAGCTCCTCAGCCGTGTCCGAGTCCCCGCACAGGGCCAGGAGATATCCGTACACGACCCGGTAGTGCTCCTGATAGAACGCCTCCCATGTCATACGGCCGCCTCCTTTCCCCGCTCCTATCTATATAACGGCGGGAGGCCGCCTTTCGTTACCGGATAAAAAACAGATGATGGCCGGATGCAGATCCGGCCATCATCTCAGCGTGTCGAAAAAGTCCTTTGGCTTTTTCGACACGCTGGCCTACATTTTGACTTGCGTCAAAATGTTCTTGACTGTACGCGAAAGTGGGGGCTCGCCGCCCCCCTTTCACACTATCCCCCCGTTGCTTCTCCAGCCTGGTCCCGCTTTTTCAACAGTCCGAGATGATGGCCGGATGCAGATCCGGCCATCATCTATCCTTATCCCGCCCTTTCCGGCAGGCAAAAGGGGGACGCCCTTCGCCCCGCTGCCGCCCCGGCCCGGTCTCTCCGGCGGGTCCGGGCGTGGACCCCCAGGCTCACCAGGAAGCTGAGGAGGAGGAAGCTGTAAAAGCTCACCCCACGGGCGGCCAGCACCGCCGGGGCCACCAGTCCGGGCCCGAAGAAGAGGGAGAAGGCCCGGGCCGCGCCTCCCTCCGCGGCCCCCACCGCGCCGGGCAGGGGGAGGAGCCCCACCGCCACCGCCACGATCGCCTGGGTGCCGGCCAGCTCGAAGAGCCCCGCCCCCCGCAGGCCGAAGCCCAGGTAGACGGCGTAGGGCACCGCATACAGGGCGGTGAGCTGCACGAAGGTGATCCCCAGCAGGGCGGGGACCAGGGACAGGTTCTGCCGGACACACTCCGCGCCCTGCCGGTAGGCCGCCAGCTGCCGGGCCGCCTTCTCCTCCGCCGCCTCTCTGCGCCGTAGGAGCCCCAGCCGGGCCCCCAGGCGGATGAGGCCGCCCACGCCCCGCTCGGCCACGCCGGGCAGGAACATCATGCACAGCATCCCCAGGGTGAGGAGGAGCATCACCGATCCGCCGTAGAGCAGCAGCAGGCCCAGTCCGGTCCCCAGTCCCTGCCGCACACCGGGCAGGAGGGCGAAGGAGATCCCCGCGTAGGCCAGCGCGGTCACCTGATAGCACACGGCGATGAGGAGCATGTCCAGCGAGCCGTGGGCGGCGGGCACCCCGTCCCGGCTCATGTAGTAGATCTGGGCGGGCTGTCCCCCGGTGGAGGAGGGGGTGATGGAGCTCACATAGAAGCCCACGAAGGAGTAGCCCAGGCACCGCCGGTAGGGGACCCTGTGTCCCAGACGGCCCAGGATCGACTTGGTGCACAGGGCCTCACACCCCACGAAACAGAACATGAGGCCCAGTCCCAGGACCAGGAACTGGGGCTTCAGCCGGGACAGCGCGCCCATCAGCTCGGGCAGGGACTGGCTCCTGAGGACGGAGGCGCACATCACCGCCATCACTGCCAGGAGGATGACGAGCCCCAGCTTCCCCTTCTTTCCGCTCATCAGGCGCACACCCCCCCGCTGTGGGCCGCCAGGGCGGGGAGGATCTGCTCCACCGCCCGGAACTGGAGCTGCGCCCGCAGGCGGCCCATCTCCGCCCGCATCCGGTCCAGGGCGGCGCTGTCGTAGATCAGGTCCCGCACCGCCCGCAGGCATCCCTCCGGATCCCGGGGGGCCAGAGCGCCCACGCCGCTCTCCAGGAGGAAGCGGGCGTTGTTCCGCTCCTGCTGGAGGGTGGGCTCCCAGGCCAGGATGGGCAGGCCGGAGAAGATCGTCTCGAAGAGGGTGACGCCCCCCGGCTTGGAGAGCACCAGGTCCGCGGCCGCCATATAGTCGTATACATGGTCGGTGAAGCCCACCACATGGATGTGGGGATATCTGCCGCAGAGCCGCTCATAGACCTTCCGGTTGTTGCCGGTGAGCAGGGTGGTCTCCACGCCGGGGAGGCTGTCCAGCGCCTCATAGAACCGATCCTGCCGGGGCAGCAGGCCCAGTCCGCCGCCCATGATCAGCAGGCGGCGGGGCGCCCCCGGCCGGCGTCCCTGCCGCCGGTCCGCCCGCTCCCGGAACTCCGGCTTCACCGGGATGCCCGTCACCAGGATCTTGTCCTCAGGCACTCCCTTCTCCCGCAGCCGCGCCCCGATCTCCGGTGCGCCCACCAGATAGCAGTCGGTGGCCGGGGCCAGCCACTCGGCGTGGGAGGTGAGGTCGGTGATGCAGGTGATGAGGGGCAGGTCCGCCCCCACCTCCTCTTTATAGTCGGAGACCAGCCGGGCGCACAGGGGGTGGGTGGCGATCGCCACATCGGGCCGCCGCTCCTCCAGCAGCTCCAGCAGCTTGTCCTGGAAGAGCTCCTCCATGGGAGGCCGGGTCCGGAAGGGGATATGTCCCATAGCCTGATAATAGAGGTTATAGAGGCCGCTGCCGCGGCTCACCAGCAGGTCGAAACATTTATAGAGGGTCTCCGCCCCGTCGGGCAGGGCATAGGCAAAGAAGTCCTCCACCTCTACCTCCGCCCTGGGGAAAGCCCGCTTGAGCTGGAGGCGCAGGGCCTGGGCGGCAGAGTAGTGGCCCATGCCGAATCGTCCGGTGAGGATCAGGATATTCATGGTTCTCCCTCCTTCTGTATCACTATCACCAGTATACAGAAAGAGGCTTTAGAAAAAAGAAGGGCATCATTAAGTTTTTCTGAAGGAAACTTAAAGTTCTTCGGCAGTGAATACCGGCAGCTCCGTCCCGCAGAATGCCGCCCTCCAGCCCGCTCCGCCCCAGGCGGCGAAGCGCAGGCCGTCCTGCTCTCCCGTCTCCCCCGGCTCCAGCAGGGGGACGGCGATGGTCCGGGCCGGCCGGTCCAGACCGCTCCCCATCTGCTTCACCCGGGCCTCCTTCAGGGTCCAGAGGGTGTAGAAGTCCTCCCACCGTCTCCCCCGGTCCTCGAACCAGCGCCGTTCTCTCTCCGAGAGCACATGACGGGGCAGACCGGGCCGCCGGGGGCGGATCTCCTCCACGTCCACTCCGATCTCCCCCCGGTCGCTGAGGCCGCAGAGCCCCCAGGGCCCGCTGTGGCTCAAATTGTGCCAGAGCCCTTCGGTGCGGAAGCGGGGCTTCCCCGCCGGGCCCTGTTCCACCTCCGGCAGCGGTCCTCCTCCCCGCATCCGCTCCCAGGCCAGGCTCAGGAGGCGGTGGGCCGCCCCGCGCCCATCCGCGCCACGGGCCAGCCAGAGCTCAGTCACTGTCCTCCCCTCCTTCCTTTCCCCGCTTGCGATCCCGCCGGGGCTATAGTACTATAATAGATGCTTGCCGCCCGGAGATGCCGCCGGCCGGCCTATCTTTGAAAAAAGGAGCTTCCACCGATGAGAGCCATATCTTGGAACGTCAACGGCCTGCGGGCCTGCATCAAAAAGGGGTTCTACGACTTTCTCGCCTCCGCCGGCGCGGACGTGATCTGCCTCCAGGAGACCAAGATGCAGCCCGGACAGGCGGAGATCGACACCCCCGGCTACCTCCAGTACTGGAACTCCGCCGAGAAGAAGGGGTACTCCGGCACCGCCGTCTTCACCCGGCGGGAGCCCCTCTCCGTGGCCTATGACATCGGAGACCCCGCCCATGTGGGCGAGGGGCGCTCCATCACCCTGGAGTTCGATGACCTGTATCTGGTGACCGTATATACCCCCAATGCCCAGGAGGGGCTGGCCCGGCTGCCCTACCGTATGGAGTGGGAGGACGCCTTCCGGACCTATCTCCTCTCTCTGGACGCGAAGAAGCCGGTGGTGGTCTGCGGCGATCTGAACGTGGCCCACGAGGAAATCGACCTGAAGAACCCAAAGACCAACCGGGGCAACGCGGGCTTCTCCGATGAGGAGCGGGCCAAGATGACCCAGCTCCTCTCCTCCGGGTTCACCGACACCTTCCGCTATCTGTACCCTGACACCACGGGGGCCTATTCCTGGTGGAGCTACCACTTCCGGGCCAGGGAGAAGAACGCGGGCTGGCGGATCGACTACTTCCTGGTCTCCGACCGGCTGCGGCCCCGCATCCAGGAGGCATCCATCCTCAGCGACGTCCAGGGCAGCGACCACTGCCCCGTATCCCTGCTGCTGGCCGATCAGTGACGGCCCTCTCACGCCAAGACGCCATATCTTCCACTATCTGACCGGGGCGTCCCGGGACTTGCCGTCCCGGGGCGCCCCGGTCTCATCTCTGTTCGTCTGGGGTCAGTCGTCCACTTCCCACTTGAGGATCTCTCCGGTATAGGCGTCGATATCCGCCTCGTACTTCAGGCCCTCAGAGCGGAACTCCACCTCATATTTCACCTCGTCATCGTCCACGTCCAGCTCCAGCTTGTGGATATCCGGGTCCGGCCGCCACGCCTGGATCACCGCCACGATCTCCTCTTCCGTGAGGATGTCGGAGGACCCGTGGGAGGTCCCCGCCGCCTGGTCGTGAGAAGGGGAGGGCGACGGACTGGGGGACGGGGACACGCTGGAGGGCGGAGAGGCCGCCGGTGCGCTCTGCTCGGGCTGGGAGGCGGAGGGGCTGGGACTGGGACTGCCGGCCGGAGAGGGCTCCGGCCGCTGGGAGGACGCGGCGGTCTCCCCTGCCGCTGTATCCGGCACAGCGGGAGACGGACTGGCCTGAGGCGAAGCGCTCGTCTCCGTCCCCGCCGCAGGGGCCACCGGGATCGTCTCGACCTCATCTCCTCCGGCCACGGGCAGGGCGGAGAGCCGCTCCGCCACGAAGCCCTCTATCTCCTCCCGCAGCTCTCTGCTGTGCTCGGCGCTCTTGGAGCTCACCGCGATGCTCACCTCGTCCTCGGCGCTGTCCAGGTAGCCCTTGGCGGTGAGCTCGTCCAGGAGGGTCCCCACCGCCGTCTCCAGGTCCCACCCCCGGTAGGATCGGCCCTCCAGCAGCTCCTCTGCGTCGTCGTTGAGGGCCTCGATCTCCCGGACCTCGTCCTGCCGGTTGAGCTTGAGGGCGAAGGAGGGGTTGATGGTCAGGTCCACCACCGAGTAGATCTGGAAATACTGCAGGTAGCCGTACAGCCCCACCGCCAGCGCCAGAGCGGCGGCGCAGGCGGCCAGGGCGGCGGAGAGGCCCCGGCGCCGGGGGCGGACCGCCGGCATCTGCCGTGTCACATAGTCGTGGACCTCCATCCGCTGCACCGGCGTGGTGGCGATGGTGTGGAAGTCCGGGGCGGGGAGGTCCTGGACTGCCCGCTTGAGCGAAGTCTCGATCTTGTTCACAGGCGTGCTCCCCCCTCCGTCAGATATCGTTTGAGCTTTTTGAGCGCCCGGTGGTACCGGGAGAGGACCGTGGAAAGGGGCTCGCCCAGGTCCTGGGCGATCTCCCGGTGCTTGAGCCCGGATACGGCGTGGAGCAGCACCACCCTCCGCTCCTCCTCGTTGAGGGCCTTGAGGGCCGCCTCCAGCACCAGGCGGTCGGTGGGGTCGGACACATAGGACAGCCGGATGTCATCCTCCATCCCCTCGGGGGCCTCCCCCTCCCGGCCCCGGCCCCTCTGCAGGTCCCGGCACAGGTTCCGGGTGATGGTGAACAGCCAGGCCAGCGGCTTTCCCTGGGGAACGTACAGATGGGCGGCGGCCCGGACCTTCAGATAGACCTCCTGGGTCACGTCCTGGGCATCCTCCGGGCTGCGCAGGATGGACAGGGCCAGGGCGTACACCGCCCGCTCTGTCTGGCGGTACAGCTCCTCCAGGGCGGCCATGTCTCCGCCTCCCACCCGGGGCAGCAGTCCTTCATCCACTTTTCCCGCAAACTGCTCCCGCCGGGCCATCCCTTCCATGGTCATATACAGGAACACGGGCTCTCCTCCTCCGCTTGAGTGGTATTTTTGTATTATACCACAGGGCCTGCCAAAAGGAAAGGCGCGCGCCCCCTCATCTCCGTATATCTAACGGCGGCGCTCCCCTTTTTATCGCAGGTCCCGCGCTGTTTTTTTGCCCGCCCCTCCCCGCCTTCCCCCGGTTTTGCGCCCGGACCGTGCTATAGTGGAGGCGTCCCGCCGGCCGCTCCCGGCGGGGAGCTTGGTAGAAAGGGGTCCTCCGTATGCTTCCCTGTCAAAGCGCCTGTCCCGACTATCAGCACGGCTGCCACAAGACCTGTCCCCGGTGGGCGGACTTCCAGGCCCTCCAGCGCTCCCAGCGGCAGGCCAAGAAGGACTACTTACGATTCTACAACGAGCTCTGTACACAGGTCTCCCGGCAGCTGTGCGGCCTGGCCCCCCGGCGGCCCGCCAGGTGATCTTTTCTCCTGCCCATGCCTTGATTTTCTTGGCTTCCCATGGTATCGTGATAGAAAGAGCGGAGGGGATCGAATGGACGCGACCTACCTTGATCTGGAAAAACTGCGGGAGGAGAACCAGCGGCTGGACCAGGAGGCCCGGCGCGACAGTCTCACCGGCCTGCTCAACCGCGGGGCCACCGAGGCCCAGGTGGATGAGCTCCTGAGCGAGACGGAGGGCGGCGCCATCCTGGTATCCGACCTGGACGACTTCAAGGGCATCAACGACCGGTACGGCCATATCGTGGGCGATCAGCTCCTTCAGAAGACCGCCCAGCTTCTGGGCTATATGACCCGCCGTGGGGACGTGCTGGGCCGGGTGGGCGGAGATGAGTTCGTGATCTTTTTCCCCGGCTTCCGCAGTCCCGCCGCCCTGGAGGAGCGCTGCCGCATGATCCAGCGCCGCTTCGAGGAGTTCCGCGAGACCGAGGGCAGGGGGCTCCCCCTGTCCATCACCATCGGCAGCGCCTTCCGCGAGGAGGGAGACACCTACCGCACCCTCTTCGACCGGGGGGACCGGCGCCTCCTGGAGGGCAAGCAGGCCAAAAAGCGCCGGGGCGGCTCCGCCGCCCGGGGCATGGTCCGCCATTTCGGGGTGGATTGCGACGTGCGGGAGATCCGGCGGGAGCTCATGGAGCAGCTCACCCCCGGGGCCTATTGTCAGGACTATGAGACCTTCAAGAGCATCTACCGCTTCGTGGAGCGGATCATGCGCCGCTCCGCCCGGCCCGCCTGCACCATCCTCATGACCCTCACCGACGGGCAGGGGCGCTTCCCCGAGCTCCAGGACCGCGAGCCCCGGATGGCCCTCCTGGGGGACCTCGTCCAGCGCTCCCTCCGCTCCGGGGATATGTACACCCGCTACTCCAGCTGCCAATACCTGCTGCTCGTCGTGGACGCCGACGAGCGGCAGGCCGACCGGATCGCAGGGCGGATCTGCACCGCCTTCGATGACAGCATGGGCGCGCAGGGGCGCCATCTCCTGGTCCACTACTGCTATCCCCTCAAGCCGGCGGGCACTGAGGAGCCCCTGGACTAGCACATCGCCGGGCGCGCCCGGCCCGGTCCCCACCAAAGAAAAGAGGCACATCTTCCATGCACAATGAACTGACCAAAAAGGATATCCAGATGATGAAGGAGGAGCTCTACCACCGGCGGGTGGAACTGCGGCCCAAACTGCTGGAGGCGGTGAAGGAGGCCCGGGGCTTCGGCGACCTGAGCGAGAACTTCGAGTACAAGGCGGCCAAGCAGGAGAAGAACCGGAACGAGAGCCGGATCCGCTTCCTGGAGAACATGATCAGGACCGCCGTGGTGGTGGACGACCGCTCCGATGCCGACACGGTGGGCCTCTTCGACAAGGTGACCCTCTATATCGAAGAGGACGACGAGACGGAGGTCTACCAAGTGGTGACCACCATGCGGCAGGACGCCCTCCACGGCCGCATCAGCCGGGAGTCCCCGGTGGGCAAGGCCCTCCTGGGCCGCAGGGCCGGGGACCGGATCTGCATCCAGGTCAACGACCAGTACAGCTACTACGCCGTCATCCGCTCCATCGAGAAGAGCGGGGATGACGGCTCCATCCCTCTCAACGCCTTCTGACGCCCGCGGGGCGCGCTCTTCAAAGCGGGCCCCGCAGCGTGTCGAAGAAGTCCTTTGACTTCTTCGACACGCTGTCTGACATTTTGACTTGCGTCAAAATGTTCTTGACTGTACGCGAAAGTGGGGGCTCACCTGGTCTAAGGTGGCTTCGCCCGAAGGCATCTGG
>DWZK01000079.1 GCA_019117605.1 Candidatus Intestinimonas stercoravium
CACCGGAAGCGATGCCTTTGAGATCCTGGAAAAGCCCGATAACGATATCGGCGGTTGAGAGGAGGGAGAGGAGCGATGAAAAAGGCGTATACCAAGCCGGTCTTCTCCTGCGAGTATTTTGAAGTGAACACCAGCATCGCGGTGGGCTGCGAGACCACAGTGAACTTCGGCCCTTACGATCCCACAGGCAAGAATGAGGGTGTTTGTGAGGATTATGTGGCGATGTTTGGGATGGGGGATAAAGGTTTCACCGGTCATAAAGGCCCCCAGGACGGGAATTTCTATCCCGGCCACTGTGATTGCTATCTGACCGCGATCCAGAGGAAAGTGTTTACCTCCTGATCCACAAGAAGACAGAATAGATGACCTGAAGACGGCCGGCAGAACGCTCTGCCGGCCGTCTTTCTCATATCGGAACGAGGAGAGACCATGAAAGAACTGTGCATCACTTTGGGAGGCTTCTCCCTGGGCCTGTCCTCTCCCCTTGACCTGAAGGTAGGAGAGGAGCTGGTCCCATTCCTGACCAGCCGGACGCCGGAGCTCCGGCTGGAAGTGCGCCCCCAGGCCCCGATCCCCGTCCCAGAGGGCCCGGAGATCGGAGAAGACCTGCTCCTCCACTATTTTCAGGAGGGAGAGGAGACGATCGCCCAGTCCGGCGGCCGGTTCGGCCCCGTCTCCAGCGCCCGCCTCCGCCCCGGGGCCCCGGATCTCCAGCTGCTCGTCAACGACCGGGACTACCCCGGCGTGTTCCTGGACTGGGGGAAGGCGCTCCAGCTCTTCCCCCTCCGCCGCCCCCTGCTGGAGCGAGGAGCCTTCTTCCTCCACGCCAGCCAGGCGGCGCTGGGGGACCTGGGGGTCCTCTTCACCGCCCCCAGCGGCACCGGCAAGACCACCCAGGCCCACCTGTGGCGGGACGTGCTGGGGGCCCGGCTGGTGTGCAACGACCGGGCCGTCCTCCGGCGGGAGGAGGACGGCTGGCGGGGGTGGAGCTTCCCCGTGGACGGGGACGAGCCCGCCCCGCCGGGGGGCTCCGCCCGGGTGGCCGCGGTGGTCCTCCTGGAGCAGGCCCCGGAGGAGCGGCTGGAGCGCCTGCGCCCCGCCGCCGCCCTGCCCGGCATCCTCTCCCAGAGCATCGCCGACCCCTGGGACCCGGCGTCCATGACCCGGCTCAAGCTCCTGTGCGCCGAGCTCACCGCCCGGGTGCCGGTGTACCGCCTGGCCTGCCGCCCGGTCCCGGAGGCGGCCCTCCTCCTGCGCGAACGACTGAGAAAGGACGGCGCCATGCCATGAACCAGAGCCAGATCAGCGCCGGCATCCGGCGGAAGGCCGCCCTCGCCCGGGCCCCTCTCTCCGCCGCGCTGGAGCTCACCCCCATGTGCAACTTCTCCTGCAAGATGTGCTACGTCCGCCGCTCTCCCGCCGAGGTCCGGGAGGCCGGAGGCCTCCGGGACGCCGGGTGGTGGCTGGACGTGGCCCGGCAGGCCCGGGACTGCGGCCTCCTCTTCCCCCTCATCACCGGCGGGGAGCCCATGACCTATCCAGAGCTGCCCAGGCTCCTCTCCGGCCTGCGGGAGCTGGGCCTGCTGCCCTCCATGAACACCAACGCGTCCCTCATCGGCCCCGCCGAGCTCAAGTGGCTCTCGCGCTGCCCGCCGGTGCGCTTCAACATCACCCTCTACGGCGCGGGAGACAGCGGCTACGGCGCCCTCTGCGGGGACCCCGGCGGCTTCACCAAGGTGGACCGGGCCATCCGCGCACTCCGGGATGCGGGCTACACCCTCCACCTGAGCGCCTCCATCACCCCCGAGGACCAGGACCAGCTCCAGGGCATCATCGCCTACGGCCGGAAGCTGGGCATCCCCGTCCAGGTGGCCACCTATATGTTCCCGCCGGTCCGCCGGAGGGAGGACTGCTTTGGACAGAACCAGCGGCTCTCGCCCGAGGAGGCCGGCAGGCTCCAGGCCATGGCCGACTTCTGGCAGTACCCGCCCCAGACCTTCCTCCGCACCGCCCGGCACTACGCCGCCTTCGTCCCCCTGGCGCAGATCGACTTCGACAGCCTCCAGCCCGGCCCCGGCGAGGAGATGGCCTGCACCGCCGGGCGCTGCTCCTGCTGGGTGGACTGGCAGGGCGGCCTCATGCCCTGCGGCATGAACGGCGAGCCCCGCTGGTCCCTGGACGAGATGCCCTTCGCCCGGGCCTGGGATCTGGCCCGCACGCACACAGAGGGGGTCCGGGCCTGCGGCGTGTGCCAGCGCTGCCCCAACCGGGACATCTGCCACGTCTGCGCCACCATGGTCTATAACGAGACCGGCACCTATCAGGACCGCCCGCTCTACTTCTGCCGCATGACAGAGGCTGCGGCGGAACAGTACCGCGCCCTTGCCGCGGATATGGACGGCACAGCCCTCACAGAGGACGGCGAGAGCGGGCCCCTGGAGCGGGAGTGCGACTTTTGACACAGAGAGGATCGTGCGATCTCCCCTTATCACGCTTGACAAAACAAGAAAATTTCTATAAAACTAAGTATATATGAACCAGGGGATCTGGGTATGTGTCAGAGCGAAAGAAAGTGAGGGAATCATGAGAAAGAGCGATCTATGGCGGAGGACCTCCGCCGGGGCACTGGCGGCCTGCCTATGCCTGTCTGTCATCTGTGCCGGGCCTGCCTCCGCCCAGACTCAGTCCGATGGGACCATCAAGGCGGAGGCGGTCACCGTCTCTCTGTCCTCCGAGTATCAGGGAGAGCGGTCTACCCCCTTCAACAAGGGGTGGAAGTTCGCCCTGGGCGACTTCGAGGACGCTTCCGGAAGCGGCTTCGACGACTCGGCCTGGGAGGACGTGGACCTGCCCCACGACTTCTCCATCACCCAGGGGTTCACCACCTCCGGCGAGGCGGAGAGCGGCTTCCTCCCCGGCGGTACGGGCTGGTACCGGAAGTCCTTCTCCCTGCCCCCCTCCTGCGAGGGGAAGACCGTGCTCCTGCGCTTCGACGGCGTCTATTCGGACGCCTACGTCTATGTCAACGGCCAGTACATGGGCGAGCACCACTACGGCTACACCAGCTTCGCCATGGACCTCTCCGACGCCCTGGTCTGTGACGGCAGCACCGAGAACGTGGTGGCCGTCAAGGTCGTGAACGATGTCCCCAGCAGCCGGTGGTACTCCGGCTCCGGCATCTACCGGGACGTGGACCTGATCGTCACCGACCCGGTCCATGTGGGCTATGACGGCCTGGCCGTCACCACGCCGGACATCGAGAGCGGCGCCGGCACCGTGTCCGTCTCCGCCGCCCTGGACAACGACGGGGCGGAGAGCGTACAGGCGGCCCTCCAGATCTCTGTGCTGGACGCTGGCGGAGAGAAGGTGGCCTCCGGGACGGGGACGGCCGTGGAGATCCCCGCAGGGGGGAGCGCGGAGACACAGCTCTCCGCAGACGTAGCGTCCCCCGCCCTGTGGTCCCTGGAGTCCCCCGAGCTCTACACCCTCCGGGCGGAGGTGCTGGTGGACGGCGCGGTCACCGATACGGTGGAGACCACCTTCGGCTTCCGCTGGTTCGAGTTCGACCGGGAAGGGGGCTTCTCCCTCAACGGGGAGACGGTGAAGCTCAACGGCGTGTGCCTCCACCATGACCAGGGCGCCCTGGGCGCCGCCGCCTACACCGACGCCATGGAGCGGCAGCTGACCATCCTCAAGGAGATGGGGGTCAATGCCATCCGCACCAGCCACGATCCGGCGGACCGGGACTTCATCGACCTGTGCGACCGCATGGGCATCCTGGTGATCGAAGAGGCGTTCGACGGCTGGATCTACCCCAAAAACGACAACTATAACGATTTCTCCCGGTATTTCGACCAGGCTCTGCCGGGGGATACCCGGCTGGTGGGGGACGAGAGCGGCAAGACCTGGGCCCAGTTCGCCCTCCGATCTATCGTGGCCCGGGACCGGAACTCCCCCTGCATCATCGCCTGGTCCCTGGGCAACGAGCTCCTGGAGGGCTGCTGGAGCGGAAATGTGGACGGGTCTAAATATCCCCAGATCGCCCAGCAGCTGATCGACTGGCTGGAGGAAGTGGACACCACCCGCCCCGCTACCGTAGGGGACAACAATGCAAAAAGGGGCGACCCGAACTATATCGGGGTCTGCCAAGTGATCGCGGACAACGGCGGCGTGGTGGGGCTCAACTACTGCAACGACGCGCAGATCCAGGCGATCTATGCGCAGTATCCTGACTGGGTCCTCTACAGCGCGGAGACCGCCTCCGCCATCAACAGCCGGAGCGTATACGACCGGTACAGCGAGACGGGCGGCACCACCAGCGACCTCAAGCTGAACGCCTACGACGAGAGCGCTGTGGGCTGGGGCATGACCGCCCACGACTCCCTCTACAACACCGCCACCAAGGACTACCTCGCGGGCCAGTTCGTGTGGACCGGCTTCGACTACATCGGGGAGCCCACCCCCTGGAACGGGACGGGCAGCGGCTCGGTCTCCCATAAGGGCGCTATGCCCAACAGCAGCTATTTCGGCATCGTGGATACCGCCGGCTTCCCCAAGGACACCTACTATCTCTACCGCAGCCAGTGGCGCCGGGACGAGACGACCCTCCACCTGGTCACCGCCTGGGACGCGGATAACCAGACCCTCTTCTCGGACGGCAAGACGCCGGTGGCGATCTACTCCAACGCGCCCCTGGTGGAGCTCTACCTGGGGAACGCCCTGATCGGAACGGCCACCCGGACCGTGAACACCACCGAGAAGGGCTACGCCTACTACACCTACACAGTGGCGAGCCAGGACACGGCCAACTGCACGGCAGTGGAGGCCACCGGGGCGGACAGCCTCTACGCCACCTTCAACGTAGCTTACGGCGCCACCCAGACGCTGTCCGCGGTGGCCAAGGATGAGCAGGGCGCTCCCATCTCCGATGTCCAGGGCCGGACCTCCGTGTCCGCCCCGGGCCAGCCCGCACAGATTCAGGTCACCGCCGACCGCAGCGAGATGGCGGCGGACGGCAGCAGCCTCACCTATGTGGAGGTGGAGATCCGGGACGAGGATGGGACGCTGGATACCACCGCAGATCAGGAGGTCACCTTCACCCTGACCGGCCCCGGCGAGATCGCCGGCGTGGACAACGGCTGTCAGGGGGACACCCAGAAATATCAGCAGGCGTCCGCCCTCCTCTCTCCCACCTCGGCGAAGGTACACGCCTTCGGCGGGAAGGCCCTGGCGATCGTCCGCTCCACGGAGGAGGCGGGGACCCTCTCCCTCCAGGTGTCGGCGGACGGCCTGCCGGCTGAGACAGTATCTGTGACCACGACAGAGGTCCCGGGAGAGACGGGCTCCGGCCTGGTGAGCTATACCATGGTCCGGGATTACACCGTGAAGGTGGGGACCGTCCCCGCCCTGGAGACCACCGCCACCGGGAACCTGGCGGACGGGGGCACGGTCCAGGGGACGATCGTCTGGGCAGACCTGAACGGCGTCTATGAGCATGCGGGGGACTACACCCTGAACGGGACATTGACCTTTGCGGGGGTCGACTATCCCACCATCCCGGTGAGCTGCCGCCTCCATGTGATCGAGCGGGTGGAAGCGGTCCGCAACTGCTCCGCCGCCGTGATGGAGGACATGCTCCCCGCCCTGCCCGCCGCCGTGTCCGGCATCCGGGCAGACGGGACCCTGGCCGGCTCCTTCCCCGTGACCTGGGACATCCCGGCGGGGGACACCTTCTCCCGGGTGGGCGCTGTGGTGGAGGTCCACGGCACGGCGGCCATCTTCGGGGACGAGACCCTGCCCGTCACCGCCACGGTCCGGGTGGCGGAGGCGGTGAACACCGAGAGCACCAACGTGGCCCCCGCGGCCTCCAAGCTGACCCAGGACATCCCGGAAGAGCAGCAGTCGGATGATTTGGAGTCTATCCGAAATGACATATTGAAGCCCGTGGACGATACCAATGAGCGCTGGAGCAACTGGGAGAATCGGATGAACTCCGACCGGGCGGCCCTGACCTTCCAGTGGGATACGGCCCAGATGCTCAGCGGCGTGGAGCTGTACTACTATTATGACAGTTGGTCCGCAAAGCCCGCGGATGTGATCTTCGAGATCTCCGGCGGCGGCGACAGCTTCACCCCAGTGGAGGCTTCGGAGACGGAGCTGGAGACGTACGATCTGGGCGCGGCCTATTCCTACACCTTCGAGACGCCGGTGAACCCGGTGGCCCTGCGGATCACCCTGGTGCAGCAGGGCGGGACCTCCGGGGTGCACAGCGTGGCCCTGACCGAGTGCCGGGTCATGACCTACGCGGGGCGGGTGGAGACCAGCAGCAGCCCGGCCCTGTCCGCCATCCTGGTGGACGATGTGGCAGTGGCGGACTTCTCGCCCGATATCCTGGAGTATACCGTGGACGCCCCCAGCTCCGCGCAGGTGGCCGCCCAGTCGGAGGAGAACGCGGGGATCACGGTGCTCCCGGCGGACGGGCAGGGCGTGGTGCGGATCCTCACCGTCTCGGAGGACGGCACGGCCCAGCTGACATATACCGTGACCCTGGAGGGCCAGTCCGCCCAGCCGGGCCGGGAGGCGCTGAAGGCGGCTCTGGACGAGGCGGCGGTCAAGCTGGGGCAGACCGACATCTATACCGGGAGCTCCCTGGCCGCCCTGCTGACCGCCTATGACGCGGCGAAGGCCGTGTACGACGGCTCCGCCTCCACCGATGAGGCGTGCGCCCAGGCGGCGGAGAGGCTGCGGCAGGCCATCGCGGCCCTGGTCACCCTGCCCCCGGAGGGCGGGGACGTGCCCGCGCTGACCGTGCGCATCTCCGCCGACGGGGACCGGCTGCGCCTCACCGGGCAGCTCTCCGCGGGCGCGGAGGTGAAGGAGTTCGGCTTCGTATATCTGGAGGATGCCAAGCTGTGGACCCGCCTGCTGAACGTGAACACCGCCGGACGCACCCGGGTGATCTGCCAGGACTTCGAGGACCAGGAGGCCCAGACCTACAGCTATGCCTTCGACCCGGCCTATGACACCACGGTCTATGCGGTGCGTGCCTATGCAAGATACATCGATGAGGACGGCCGGGAGCGGCACGCCTACTCCCTGGTGGAGCGGGAGAGCCTGGAGAGCCTGGGCGTCCAGACGGAGGATTGAACGAGCATGAGAGTGGACCCTGATTTCATCGTGCGGGACCTGATGGGGGAGTGCATCCTGATACCCAGCGGGGAGGCTGCCGCCAGATACAGCAACGCCATGATGAGCGTCAACGAGATGGGGAAGAGGATCCTGGAGCTGCTGCCCCGGGTGGAGAGCGAGGAACAGCTCACGGCGGAGCTCCTGGAGGAGTACGAGGTGGAGCCGGAGACGCTCCGGGCAGATGTGCGCGAGTTTTTGGGCGCCCTGCGGGAGCACGGCGTGCTCCTGGACTGACGCCTCCCCCGGGATGAGAGCAAAGCAGAAACAGGGGCGGGACGGCGGCCTCCGCCGTCCCGCCGCCCTTGCCCTGATGCTCCTGCTGTGCCTGGGGGCCTATCTGGCCTGCGGGATATGGGTGTCCTACTTCTATCCCCAGGTCAGGACCTTCCAGGTCCAGGCGGAGGGGCTGGAGGCGGGGGTGCGCCTGGCGGTGCTCTCCGACCTCCACGACCGGCGCTTCGGCGGCGACAACGCCGGGCTGGTCCGGCTGGTGGAGGGACAGAGCCCCGACCTGATCCTCCTGGCGGGGGACATCCTCAACGGCTATTCCCAGGGGCCGGATACCCTGCTGGAGCTGGCGGAGGCCCTCACCGAGACCGCGCCGGTGTACTTCGCCTGGGGCAACCACGAGCTGGACTATCTGGCCGCCGGCACCTCCGACCTGACCGCCGAGCTCTCCGCCCTGGGGGTCACGGTGCTGGAGGAGTCCTTCGTGGATCTGACCGTGAACGGGGCGGAGCTCCGGCTGGGCGGCCTCTATGGCTACGCCTTCGCCATGGACGACTACAACACCTGCTCCCCGGCCAATATGGACCCGGACACCTACGCCTTCCTCACCAGATTCCAGGCCACGGGGCGGTACAAGATCATGGTCTCCCACCGGCCGGACAGCTTCATCTTCGGGGCGGCCTCCACCACCTGGGACGTGGATCTGGTGGTGAGCGGGCACGACCACGGCGGGCAGGTGGTGCTCCCCTTCCTGGGGGGGCTCTACGGCGGGGACCAGGGCTTTTTCCCCACCTATATCCACGGCATCTATGAGAAAGACGGGCTGACCCTGGCCATCACCAGCGGCCTGGGCACCCAGAAGGAGCGGCTGCCCCGCTTCGCAGACCCGCCGGAGATCATGGTCCTGGACCTGATCCCGGCCTGACGGAAGGAGAGAGGGACCATGGACAAGCCGCAGCAGCACCTGCTGGACGCCCTGCGGGCCGCCCTCACCGGCGGCGTCCCCTCCTCCTGCCCCGGGACGCCGGAGGAGTGGCGGGCCCTGCTGGACCTGGCCGCCGAGCAGCGGCTGCTCCCCCTGGTGCTGGACGTGCTGGTCCCCGCGGCCCGGACCGCGGGCATGGAGGAGGAGGCGCTGCGCCCCCTCCGGCGGGAGGTCATCCAGGGGGCGGTGGCCCAGGGGGCCCGGACCCGGCGGATCGAGGGGCTCTGCGCCGCGCTGGACAGAGGGGGGCTCCGGCCCCTGCTGGTGAAGGGGCTGGCGTGCCGGCGGCTCTACCCCAAGCCGGACCTGCGCCTCTCCGGGGACGAGGACCTGCTGGCCAGGGACGGGGACCTGGAGGCGATCCACAGGGCCCTCACCGGGGCGGGGCTCGTCACCCAGGAGGGGGACTCGCTGGGCCGGGCCCAGGTGGTCACCTACGCCGACCCGGCCACCGGCCTCCGGCTGGAGCTCCACCGGCGGCTCTTCCCGGAGGAGTCGGAGGCCTACGGGGGCATGAACGCCTGCTTCGCGGAGGCATTCCGGCACCCTGTGTCCCTGGGCGGAGGCATCTGGACCCTCTGTCCCCAGGAGCACCTGCTCTACCTCATCCTCCACAGCCTCAAGCACTTCCTCCACTCCGGCTTCGGCATCCGGCAGGTGTGCGACATCTGCCTGGCCGGGGCGGCCTGGGGGGCGGAGGTGGACTGGCCCCGGCTGTTCCGGGACCTGGAGGCCTTCCAGGGCGGCTGCTTCGCCGCCGGGCTCTTCACCATCGGCGAGGAGGTGCTGGGACTGGGCGGGGGCTACCCGGCGGGCCTGCGGGCGGAGCTGGCCCGGGATCCGGCGCCGGATGTGGCCCCCCTGCTGGAGGACCTGCTCTCCGGCGGGGTGTACGGGGGGAACACGGAGGCCCGGCGGCACAGCAGCCTCATCACCCTCCACGCCGCCGAGGGGAAGGGGGAGCGCAGCCTGCTGCGGACCGTGTTCCCCAGCGCCAAGGAGCTCTCCCGGGCCTACCCCTACCTGGAGAAGGCCCCCTGGCAGCTGCCACGGGCCTGGGCGTCCCGCGTCCTGCGCTATGCGGCCGCTGGCCGGGGCGGGGCGGCCTCCGCCCCCGAGAGCCTGGCCATCGGCGAGCGGCGGGTGGCCCTGCTGAGAAAGTACAAGGTGATCCGGTGAGGGAGGAGAGGCGGATCATCGGCCCGGAGGAGGTGGAGGAGCGCATCCTCCCCCTGCTGGAGGCGGGGGCGCTGGTCCCCCTGCGGGTCACGGGGACCAGCATGGCCCCCTTCCTCCGGGACCGGCGGGACATGGTGTATCTCCGCTCTCCGGCCCTCCTGCCCTACCGGGAGGGGGATATCCTGTTCTTCCGCCGGAGGGACGGGAGCTGGGTGCTCCACCGGCTCTGGCAGGCGGAGGGGGAGCGGCTGGTGATGAACGGGGACGCCCAGACCTGGTTCGAGACCGCCGTCCCCGGCCAGGTGGCCGGGGTGGTGGAGCAGATCGGCCGGAAAGAGGGGCGGCCGGCTCCCGCCCGGCGCTGGGACCGGGAGCTGGCGCGCCGGCTCTGGCGGGCCCTCTTCCCCCTGCGGCCCTGGCTGCTGCGGCAGATGGGCCGGTGCGGGAAGCTGCTGCGGCTCCTCTCCGGCGGAGAGAGAAAACGCTGAACATACGGAGGTAACGGTCATGTCGATCTTAGTCACCGGCGGAGCCGGGTATATCGGGACCCACACCTGTGTGGAGCTGCTCCAGGCGGGCTATAAGGTAGTGGCGGTGGATAGCCTGGTGAATTCCAGCCGGCAGGCGGTGGAGCGGGCCGGACAGATCGCCGGGGAGCCCATCCCCTTCATCCAGGCGGACCTGTGCGACGGGCGGGCGGTGGAGGAGGTGTTCCGCGCCCACCCCGGTATCCGGGCGGTCATCCATTTCGCCGCCCTCAAGGCGGTGGGAGAGAGCGTGTCCAAGCCGCTGGAGTACTACCAGAACAACCTGGTCTGTACGCTGAACGTCCTCGCCGCCATGAGACGGCACGGGGTGCGGGACCTGGTGTTCTCCTCCTCGGCCACCGTGTACGGAGATCCCTCCTCGGTGCCCATCCGGGAGGACGCCCCCCTCTCCGCCACCAATCCCTACGGGTACACCAAGCTCTTCATCGAGCGGATCCTCACCGACTGCTGCGCGGCGGACCCGGCGTGGAACATCGCCCTGCTGCGCTATTTCAACCCCATCGGCGCCCATCCCTCCGGGCTGATCGGGGAGGATCCCCGGGGCGTCCCCAACAACCTGGTGCCCTACATCGCCAAGGTGGCGGCGGGCCAGCTCCCTGAGCTCCGGGTCTTCGGCGGGGACTGGCCCACCCACGACGGCACCGGGGTGCGGGACTATATCCACGTCTGCGATCTGGCCCGGGGCCATGTGGCGGCGCTGAAAAGGCTGGAGAAGGGCTGCGGCCTGCTGGTGTGCAACCTGGGCACAGGGAAGGGGTACAGCGTGCTGGACGTGCTCCACGCCTACGAGAAGGCCTGCGGCAGGGCCCTGCCCTATTCCATCGCGCCCCGGCGGCCGGGAGACGTGGCGGCCTGCTGGGCCGACCCGGCCAGGGCCAGAGAGGAGCTGGGCTGGGAGGCCAGGTACGGCATCGAGGAGATGTGTGCCGACTCCTGGAACTGGCAGCGCCGCAACCCCAACGGCTATGGAGGCTGAATGGATAGGAGCGGGCGAGAGCGTACAGCCGGTCCGGGCGCCTACAGCGCCTGGGCCGGCGTTTTTGTCCATGCCGCAAGGGAAAAATAGGCAATTGACAAGAAATGTGACAAAAATCGACAGAGTGGGGAGAGAAAAAGAACAGCAGAACGGGAAAGGAAGGAGATAAGGATAAAATTTAGGGCATTATTAGCCTGTGCTAATGCAACTTTTCCGCAAAAAAGGTATAATTGACCATATCACGATTTCAGGGGATAGGTATCATGAACGAACAGGCCGGCAGCATTTTTACCGACATGTTCGGCTTGCGGGATCCGGGGCTGATCTCCAAGCTGAAAGAACAGGCAGAGACGCTCAAGCTCAAGAAGAACGTACGTTTTTACCATGAGGGCGAGGTCCCACGTCATGCGGCGTTCCTGATCTCAGGGATCGTACGGGGATACCTGGTGGACGCCAATGGGCGGGAGATCACAGACTGCTTCTGCTATCGCACCGGAGCCCCGGTGGTCCCCAGCGTACCTCTGGAGGCGCCGGCCATGCTCAATGTGGAGACGCTGGCAGTGACCGAGCTGCTCTGCATCCCGATGCAGACGGTGGGAGAACTGATGCACCAGTATGAGGAGCTGTGGGTGGTATACGGCCGCCTCCTGGTGCAGGCGTACAATGAGCACTTGTCCTCCAAGAATATGCTCTATAAGCACAGCGCCCGGGAGCGGTATCAGTGGTTCCTGGAGAACTATCCCGGTATCGTGGGCCGGGTGAGCAACAAGCATGTGGCCTCGTTCCTGGACATGAATCCGGTGACGCTGAGCCGCTTGCGGAGGGTCATGCGGGAAGAGAGGCGGGAGCAGGGGCTCTCCGACCACGAAGCCGCGCCGGAGGACACCCCACCCGGGAGGGGAGTACATATCCTGTAGGCCGAAGGCGGAGCGGCCCATATTGAATGAGTGACAGCGGCAGACGGCGCATCATGCGCCCTGCCGCTGTTTTTTACGCCCTGTTTACCTGTATGCGCCACGAGGACATATCCCCTTTACATCCCGCCGGCCGGCGGCGGGATGGAGCGGGAAGAGCATACAAAAGCTTTGCGGGAGATCACCTTCTTTTTGCCCCTTTCGGATAGAGAGCTTTACGGAGGAGAGCCTATGATAGATGAGGCCGCCTGATGCGCGCTCTATCGATGCCGAGCAGGCGGGCCCAGAACTCTCTAAAAAGGAAGGTAGAAAGCATGAGGAGAGGTTTCACCCGCATGACCGGCCTGCTCTGTTCCGGGGCGCTGCTGGTCTCCGCGCTCCCCGTGTCCGCCTTCGCCGCCTCCGGCGGCCTGGCGGTGACGGGACAGGACAGCTTGGTCCTGGACCGGGAGAGCGTACTGACCGTCGACCTGGGGGACCCCACGTTCAACGGCACGAAGACCATCACGCTCAGCGGCTATACTGAGCCCATCCCCGAGGAGTATGTGACCGACGGCCTGGTCCTGCGTCTGGACGGCCTGGAGGGCACGGACAGCGAGGCAGGCACCTGGACGAACCTGGCCGACCCCAGCGAGACTGTGGAGATCAACCGGGCGGACAAGGCGGAAGGCGAGGGAGAGAACAGCTTCCAGGACGACGGGCTGTGGCTGGACAACAGCAAGATCTTCCTGCCCGAGAGCGCCGCGCAGGCCATCAACGGCACCGAATACACTGTGGAGTACTTCGTGGACAAGGAGGGCTACAGCGGCTATGAGACCGCCTACTCCCCCCTCCTGACCGTGGACGAATCCGGCGACTCCTGGAGCATCTTCACCCGCACGGCGGGGGAGACCATGGAGCTCAAGCAGGGGCCCAACTCCACCCGCCTGCGCACCGACTTCGACGACGCCCTGGGCGCCCCCTCCGCCATCGTCCTGGACTATGACGAGGGCGTGTGCACCTGGTATCTGGACGGTGAGGAGAAGGCCAGCTTCGCCCCCGGCGGTCTGGCCGAGGCGGAGGATATCATCCTGGGCGGCCGTCTGGGCGGAGCCAACTACCAGACCCAGGCCCAGTACTACAGCATCCGCATCTACGACCGGGCCCTGAGCCAGGAGGAGCTGGCGGCCAACGCGGCTCTGGACCGCAGCCGCTTCCTGGGCGAGGACGAGGCGCAGGTGCCCGACCTGACCTTTGACGGCGTGGCGCTGGAGAGCGACGGCGAGACCGAGGTGGAGCTCACCTTCGTGGACGGCGTGGCGGAGCTGCCCGTGGTCAGCGGCGCTCTGGGCGCCCAGTCCCTGACCCTGGCCGTGGACGGGGAGGAGCTCTCCCTGGAGCTCCAGACCCAGGACCTTCTGGACGCCACCCTGAACGCCGTGCCGGATGCCTTCACCGTGGAGGTGTCCGCCAGCGCCACGGACAGCGACATCCGCAGTGAGCTGGCCCGGCAGATCGAGGGGGCCCTGGCGGACACCGCCTTCCTGACTGAGGGCGGCTCCGTGCAGGTCACCGGCAGCGAGGACAGCGGCTTCCAGGCCCAGCTCCGCCTGGACGGCGATACCGCCTCCAAGGAGCTGGATGTCACTGTGGAGCGGGGAGAGGCCACCGATGCCGACGCCCTGGCCCCCTATTTCCAGACCGTGATGCAGGGGACCTTCGACTTCGAGAGCGCCGAGGCCGTCACCGCCGAGGCCATCCAGGAGCAGGCCGCCGCCCTGCTGGGCGACGAGACGGTCTCCGCCGAGGCCGCCTGGGATGAAGAGAGCGGGTGCTGGCTCCTGACCCTGGAGCAGGACGGCAAGTCCGCCCAGATGCCCCTCTACATCAACAGTGAGGTGGAGCTCACCTTCGACGACGCCTCTCTCATGAACTACACCACCACCCGCATGGCGGGCAGCGACACCGCCTATATCTCCGGCGGCGCCCTCCATGTCACCGGCACTACCGGCAACACCTATGAGAACGTGGTCCTGCCGGTGTGGAACTTCGGCCGGGATGTGTGCATCGAGGCGGAGGTCCGCATGGTCAGCGCGGTGAACGACTCCCGCTGGATGGCCCTCTCCTACGGCGTGAAGCCCAACTCCGCCGGGGTGGAGGACGCCTTCACCTTCCGGCAGATGGCCGTGCGCCAGAACGCCACCGCCTCCAACGGCGTGGAGTTCGCCATGATGACCGACGGGGCCTCTCCCGCCTGGAACGTCACCCATACCGGCTCTTACAGCGAGGCCCTCGACCCGGAAAAGACCTATAAGTTCACTGTCATCTACCGGGACGGCAACGTCTATGAATATATCGACGACCAGCTCATCATCCGGGCCGAGGACGTGCCCCAGGAGCAGATCGACGGCAAGATCGCCTTCTCCTTCGACCGGCTCACCGCCGAGATGACCAGCCTGCGGGTGACCTCCGACCTGCCCGACCTGCCCACCGAGCTGCCCATGACTGAGAACGGCTACGAGACCGAGATCTACGAGCCGGAGACCGGCCTGGTCATGTCCCCCACCGTGGTCTCGCTGGAGGCTACCGCCGCCGCCGATGTGGCCGCCGCTGAGCGACGCCCCGCCACCCTGGTGCGGGAGCTGAACGCCGACCTCACCGTGGAGGACGGCGGCGAGACCATCGCCCTGGACGAGTTCCTGGCCCGCCTGGACAAGAAGGCGCTCCCCGGCCTGCGGATCGA
>DWZK01000080.1 GCA_019117605.1 Candidatus Intestinimonas stercoravium
TTGCGGGCGTAAGAGATCTGAAGGGAGCTGTCCTTAGTACGAGAGGACCGGGATGGACAGACCTCTGGTGCACCAGTTGTCCTGCCAAGGGCACGGCTGGGTAGCTACGTCTGGACGAGATAAACGCTGAAGGCATCTAAGCGTGAAACTCCCCCTAAGATTAGATCTCTCACTCTTTATGAGGTAAGGCACGTCGTAGACTATGACGTTGATAGGTCGGAGGTGGAAGCACGGCAACGTGTGCAGCTGACCGATACTAATCTGCCGAGGGCTTGACCTTGACATGACCATGCAGGCAGCTTGTTCGAGATATGGAGAGACACATCGTTCAGTTTTGAGGGTGCAGGTGAGAAGGTGAGCGCTCCAGCCGAAAGGCGGGGGCGAGCGACGACGATGGCCCGTTGGTCAAGCGGCTAAGACGGCGGCCTCTCACGCCGCAAACGTGGGTTCGATTCCCGCACGGGTCACCAACTTTTCCCTATGGCGATGGACATGCGCCTTTAGCTCAGCTGGTAGAGCAACTGACTCTTAATCAGTGGGTCCCCGGTTCGAATCCGTGAAGGCGCACCACGCTCCACTGGGCGCAGGGCGTCCAGTGGAGCCCCTTAAAAAAGGGTTGACAAAAAGTGAAGATAGTGTATAATGCTTATCGTTGAAGAGGACGGTAAGGAGAAGAAAGTCCGAGCGAGTTTCTTTTGCTTACTTTTCTCTCAAGAGAAAAGCAGTCGGTGTTGATCGCGATGAGGGTCCACCCGTTCCCATCCCGAACACGGAAGTTAAGCTCATCTGCGCCGAAAATACTTGTCTGGAGACGGACCGGGAAGATAGGTAATGCCGACACGAAAAACAGACAGCGTTCCGCTGTCTGTTTTTTTATTATCCACAGGATCTCCGGTGGTGATGATATTATGATCCGCATCCAGAATATCCGGTCGGAGATCGGAGAGAGCACAGAGGACCTGCGGCGGAAGGCGGCAAAGCTCCTGGGCCTGGATCCGGAGGCGCTCTCCGGATTCGCACTGACGCGGCAGTCCATCGATGCCCGCCGGAAGGGGGACATCCACTATGTCTGCACAGTGGAGCTCTCGACGAAAGAGGAGAGGGCGCTGGCCCGCCGGGTGCGTGACAAGCGGGTGAGCTTCTTTTCCCCAGAGCCGTACTGCTTCCCCCAGGCGACGAGGCGCGCCTCCATACGGCCCGTCGTGGTGGGGATGGGCCCTGCGGGGCTCTTTGCGGCCCTTTTCCTGGCCCGGGCGGGGATCCCCTCCATAGTGCTGGAACGGGGACGCGCCGTAGAGGCCCGTGCGCGGGACGTGGCGGCTTTTTGGCGCACAGGCATACTGGACCCCATGTCCAACGTCCAGTTCGGAGAGGGAGGCGCAGGGACCTTCTCAGACGGCAAGCTGACCACAGGGACCCACGACCCCCGCCTCTCTGCTGTGACCGACGCCCTGGTGGAGCACGGGGCCCCGGAGGATATCCGCTGGTCCCACAAGCCCCATATCGGTACGGACATCCTCCGGGAGGTGGTGCGGAGCATCCGGGAAGAGCTCATCGCTCTGGGCTGCGATGTCCGCTTCGAGCACCGGATGACAGGGGTGGATATCCGGGACAGCGCGCTCCGGGGCCTGACCGTCGAAGGCCCCTCCGGCGCCTATCGGCTCCCCTGCGATGCCCTCGTCCTGGCCCCGGGGCACTCCGCCCGGGATACCTTCCGCATGCTCTGGGAGGCCGGGGTGCCCATGGAGAGCAAGCCCTTCGCCGTGGGGGTTCGGATCGAGCACCTCCAGGAGCGGATCGGGGGGGCCCAGTACGGCCCCCGCTGGCGGGAACTGCCCCCCACCGACTATAAGCTGGCCTGTCACCTGCCCAACGGGCGGTCTGTGTTCAGCTTCTGCGTGTGTCCCGGCGGGGAAGTGGTGGCCGCCGCCTCGGAACAGGGGCGGCTGGTGACCAACGGGATGAGCCTCCGGGCCCGGGACGGCAGGAACATCAACGGGGGACTGCTGGTGGGCCTCTCCGCCGCCGATCTCGGCCTTGCCCACCCGCTGTCGGGGATGGCGCTCCAGGAGCGCTGGGAGGAGGCTGCCTTCCGGGCCGGCGGGGGCGGCTTCCGGGCCCCGGCACAGAGCGTGGGCAGCTTCCTGTGCGGGGAGACGCCCAGGCTCTCCCGGGAGGTGTCGCCCACCTACCGCCCCGGTGTGGTCCCCGCACGGCTGGAGGAGTGCCTCCCCGGCGCTGTGGGAGAGAGCCTGCGGCTGGCTCTCCCCATCCTGGGGAAAAAACTGCGGGGCTTCGACCACCCGGAGGCCCTGCTCACCGGCGTGGAGACCCGCTCTTCCTCTCCGGTGCGCCTCCTGCGGGGCGAGGACCTCAGCTCTCCGGTCCGGGGGATCTATCCCTGCGGCGAGGGAGGCGGCTGGGCCGGCGGCATCATGAGCGCCGCTGTGGACGGTATCCGGGTGGCGGAACGGATCGCGGTCCCGTCCAAGGGATAAAAAATGGAAAATGAGGAAAGCTCTCTGTGCGTCATCGCCGCACAGAGAGCTTTTTCCTTTTCACGGCAGGAGGGGGACGCCTCCGACAGAGGCGCAGGTGGACGATAGAGCCGTAGTACAGACCGGCTCACAGGTATTATAATAGTCGGAGCTTCAAAAATTTTGTCGAAAGCTGAGGTGCGGTTGGAATGTCGAGGAAAACAGTGGAACAGAACATCGCTTATGACAATATCCGGGAGCTCTACTATGTGAATATGGATCACGGTATGGGCGAAGACGGCAGGCGAAAGCGGGTCTACCAGACTTATCCCACGCTTGCGGACGCCAGGAAGGCCTTACGGATGTTCATGGCAGAGAAGAGCCAACGGCCACGGACACGTCCACACTCCATGACGCTGGACCAGTGGCTGACCTACTGGATGGAGGAGGTCGTCCAGCCCAGCCGGGCGGAGACCACTGTCTATGGCTATCGGAACATCATCGATAACCATCTCTCCCCCGCGCTGGGAGAGACGCCGATCCAAAGATTGACGCCCCAGGACATCCAGAAGTATTACACCATGCTGCTGCGGAAGAAAGGACTCTCGCCCAATACCATACGGCGGCACCACGATCTGCTGTCCGCCTCCCTGCACATGGCGGTGCGTCAGGAAGTATTGCCTTTCAGCCCCACCGACCGGGTGGAGCCGCCCAGGCAGGTGCCGCATGAGGCCCACTTCTATGGCCCGGAGGAGCTGCGGCGGCTGTGCGCTCTGGCGGAGGGCACCTGGCTGGAGCTGATCGTGAAGCTGGCCGCAGGGCTGGGGCTGCGCCGGGAGGAGATCTGCGGCCTGCGGTGGCCCAGCGTGGATCTCCAGCAGAGAGTGGTATTCATCCGGGAGGCCCGGACGGCAGCGGGCGCCAGGATCATACAGAAGGAGACCAAGACCAAGGCATCCACCCGGACCCTGTATCTGTCCGATGAGATATACCGGCTGCTGGTCAGGGAGCAGCAGCGGCAGCAAGAGGACTGTCTCCGGCTGGGGAGAGACTGGGACGGAGAGGGCATGGTGGTGCTGGACAGCCGGGGGGCCCCCTGCTCCCCCAACGCTGTCAGTCTGGCTTTCACTCGCTTCATCCAGAAGAACGGACTGCCCAAGATCACCCTGCACGGCCTGCGCCACACATTCGCCACCGTGGCCTCCGCCCAGGGGGCCAATCTCTTCGACATCGGGAAGGCCCTGGGCCACTCCACCCCCGCCACCACCGGCCGTATCTATACCCACCTGCTGGACCAGACCCATGCGGGCATCCTCAGCAGGGTGGCGGCGGCGATGAAATGAGGGGCAGCGGAGAGAGGCGCAGTCCACGGCGGAAATAGCTCGACAAGCGGCCGCCCATGGGGTATACTGGGCCCAAAGGGGGGGCGGCCATGTTGGATCTGGATCGGATCGGCAAGTACCGGGAGGACGACCGCCTGGAGGCCAAGCTGGCCACCGGGGGCCTTCCCCAGAGCATATGGGAGACCTATTCCGCCTTCGCCAACAGCCGAGGTGGGCTGATCCTTCTGGGGGTGGAGGAGCTGCCGGACCATACCCTCCGCGTCCAGGGGCTCCTGGACCCCCACGAGATGGCGGAGGAGTTTTGGTGCATGGTGGAGGATCCGGAGGTGGTCAGCGCCAATATCCTCCGGCCGGAGGACATATGGGTGGCGGGCACGGAGGATGGGGCCGTATTGGTGATCGAGGTGCCGCCGGCCCAGCGGGACCAGCTCCCCGTCTATCTGGGCAAAGACCCCTTCCGGGGCTCCTACCGCCGCAGCGGGGAGGGGGACTACCGCTGCACCCGGGCGGAGGTATGGTCCATGCTGGAGGCCAAGCAGCACTGAGAAAGGGCGGGGCGGCCCTCCGTAGACGCGGAGGGCCGCCCTGCTTTTTTACACAGCCTGTGGATAAGATGAGGTCACTCCAGCTCCTCCAGGATGCGCTGGAGCTCGCTCCAGGAGGCGGCCCGGAGGTGGGGCGCCTCCGGCTCCCCTCCGTGGTACCAGAGGGGGGAGAGATAGCCGGTGAACCAGACGGGCCGGAGCCCGGCGGCATAGGCCCCCTGGACATCGTAGAGGGGGCTGTCCCCGCAGTACCAGGCGTCCTCCGCATCCACACCGGCCTTGAAGAGGGCCAGCTGGAAGATATGGGGGTCCGGCTTCCGGAACACATACTCGCTGGTGGCCATGACGAAGCGGAACCGGTTGTTGGGGATCAGCCGGTCGATGCGGGCCTGGAGGGCGCTGCCGGAGAAGGACAGGTTGCTGATGACCCCGGTGGCGATGCCCCGCCCGTCCAGGTAGTCCAGGAGAGCGCCGATGCCCTCGGTGGCCTCTCCCGGGGCGGCGGCGTCCCAGAACAGGCGGTCGGCCTCTTCCAGGGACAGGTCCAGCTCGACGCCTCTGGACTCCAGCAGGTAGCGGAAGAAGGGGAAGTTGTGGACCTCGCACCGGGTGGGGAGGCCATCGGGGGTGCGGAAGCGCCCCATGGCCTCCTCCACCTCCACCAAGTGCCGGGCCAGCTCCTCCGCCGTGCAGGGGCGGGAGCCGGGCGCGGCGTGGTCCAGCAGGGCCTGACAGCCCTTCACCCGGTCGTAGTAGCGCTCCTGGATCAGGGTCTGTCCGTAGTCGAAGAGGATCAGCTTGGGCGCTCTCACAGGCCATCCACCGCGGAGGCCGCGCCGGGAAGGCCGCATCTCAGAGCATGGCTCATAGTCTGCCCGTCCTTTCTATGGATCTCCCCACCATGATAGAGGAAAAGGGGAGCGTTGTCAAATGCCGGAGAGGGAGACCGAAAAGAGGAGCGCGCTCCTGTGTTTTGCGGGCTCAACAATTTTTATAAAAAATCAGTTGTCAAGACGGATAGCTTGAGATATAATGACTAATACAGCGATGTCTTACCGGCCCCGCCGCCGGACCGGCGGGGGCCTGCGCATATGGCTGCGGATGGGGCAGCGCTGGGACCGGATTCCAAAAGTAAGGAGAGGAAAGTACTATGAGCTATTCCGCGCAAAACATCCGTAATATCTGCCTGCTGGGCCACGGTGGCAACGGAAAGACCTCCCTGGCTGAGAGTATACTGTATCAGACCGGCGCCATCGACCGCATGGGCAAGGTCACTGACGGGAATACCACCAGCGACTACGATCCCGAGGAGATCCGGCGTCAGTTTTCCATCTCCACCTCGGTGATCCCTGTGGAGTATAAAGGCTGCAAGATCAATATCCTGGACACCCCGGGCTACTTCGACTTCGCCGGCGAGGTGACGGAGGCCCTCCGGGTGGCCGACGCCGCCGTCATCGTCTGCTCCGCCAAGAGCGGCATCAGCGTGGGCGCTGAGAAGGCGTGGAAGTACTGTGAGGCCCACAAGATCCCCCGCATCCTCTACATCTCCAAGACGGATGAGGACAACTCCGACTACAACGCCGCCTTCGACTCCCTGCGGGAGCGCTTCGGCAAGAACATCGCCCCCGTTGTGGCCCCGATCTGGGACGAGGACAAGCGGGTCATCGGCATCATCGACGTGCTCAACAAGCGGGCCTACGACATCGAGAACGGCAAGCGCCACGAGATCCCCGTGCCCGAGAACAAGCAGGACGTGCTCGACGAGCTCTACAACGCCCTGGTGGAGTCGGTGGCCGAGACCAGCGAGGAGTTCATGGAGCGCTATTTCAACGGCGAGGAGTTCACCTATGCCGAGATGATCCAGGGCCTCCACACCGGCGTGAAGGACCTGTCCCTGTTCCCGGTGGTGTGCGGCTCTGCCATCACCGGCCTGGGCACCCAGATGCTGCTGGACAACATCGTGAACCTCCTCCCCTCCCCCCTGGAGGGCCGGCCCGAGACCGGCGAGGACGACCACGGCGACATCGTGGAGTTCGCCGTCTCCCCCGGCGCTGTGCCTGTGGCCTTCGTGTGGAAGACCGTGTCCGACCAGTACGGCAAATACTCCTATGTGAAGGTGCTCTCCGGCACCATCGAGGCGGATATGCCCATCGTCAACGCCCGTACCGGCCTCACTGAGAAGCTGGGCCGCCTGTATGTGGTCCGGGGCAAAAAGACCGAGGAGGTCAAGAAGATCTCCTGCGGTGACATCGGCGCCGTGGGCAAGATGGATAAGGTCAAGACCGGGGATACCCTCTGTGACCCCCGGAACGTGATCAAGCTCGCCCCCATGGACTTCCCCGAGCCGGTATACTCCATGGCCATCCGGCCCAAGGTCAAGGGGCAGGACGACAAAGTGGCCGCCGGCCTCAACCGCCTCAACGAGGAGGACCAGACCTTCACCGTGGTCAACAACGCCGAGACCCGCCAGGTGGTCCTCTCCGGCACCGGCGACATCCAGCTGGACGTACTGGTCTCCCGGCTCAAGTCCCGCTTCGGCGTGGACGCGGAGCTCGCCACGCCCCGTGTCCCCTACCGGGAGAAGATCCGCAAGAAGGTGGAGGTCCAGGGCCGCCACAAGAAGCAGACCGGCGGCCACGGCCAGTTCGGCGACGTGTGGATCCGCTTCGAGCCCGGCGAGCAGGACGACCTGGAGTTCTGCGAAGAGGTGGTCGGCGGCGCCGTGCCCAAGAACTACTTCCCCGCCGTGGAGAAGGGCCTCCGGGAAGCCGTGGCCCACGGCACCTTGGCGGGCTACCCCATGGTGAACCTGAAGGCCACCCTGTACGACGGCTCCTACCACCCGGTGGACTCCTCCGAGATGGCCTTCAAGACCGCCGCCCAGCTGGCCTTCAAGGCGGGCATCCCCCAGGCCAGCCCCGTGTTGCTGGAGCCCATCGGCGAGCTGAAGGTGACTATCCCTGACAGCTATCTGGGCGATGTCATCGGCGACCTGAACAAGCGCCGGGGCAGGATCATGGGCATGAATCCCGACCACGACGGCAACCAGATCGTGGAGGCCGAGGTGCCCATGGGCGAGATGACCACCTATGCCATCGACCTGCGGTCCCTGACCCAGTCCAGAGGCACCTTCACCTATCACTTCGTCCGCTACGAAGAGGCCCCTCCTGCGGCCCAGGAGAAGGCCATCGAGGCGGCTAAGGCGATGCAGGACGCAGAGTAAAAAAGGATACGTTTCAAAGAGGGGCCTCTTCGGGGGCCCCATCTTTGATGGGGCGCGCGGATGCGCGTACAAGAGTCTTGGCCGCTGGCCAAGACCTTGGCGCAGGCGGGATCGATCCCCGCCGCGCAAGTGAAAGAGGGAAGGGCCCCCATTTGAGGCGTGGCCTCAAATGGGAGCGGCCCCTCCTGCGGCCCAGGAGAAGGCCATCGAGGCGGCTAAGGCGATGCAGGACGCAGAGTAAAAAAGGATATGTTTCAAAGAGGGGCCTCTTCGGGGGCCCCATCTTTGATGGGGCGCATATCGCTTCGGCGCCGCAGCAGGCATGAAAAAACAGCCGGACGTCAGACGACGCCCGGCTGTTTTTATGATATAAGGGGAAAGGATCACTTGGAGTAATCGTAGAAGCCCTTGCCGGTCTTGCGGCCCAGGTAGCCGGCGCGGACCATCTTGCGGAGGAGCAGAGAGGCGCGGTACTTGGGGTCGCCGGTCTCATGATAGAGCACGTCCATGATGGCCAGGCAGACATCCAGGCCGATCAGATCGCCCAGAGCCAGGGGGCCCATGGGGTGGTTGGCGCCCAGCTTCATAGCGGTGTCCACGCCCTCCACGGAGGCGACGCCGGTGTACACCAGGTCGATGCCCTCGTTGATCATGGGGATCAGGATCTTGTTGACCACGAAGCCGGGGGCCTCGTTGACCTCGACGGGCTCCTTGCCCAGCTGCTTGGCCAGGTCCACGATGGTGTTGTTGACCTCGTCGGTGGTCTTGGCGCCGCGGATGACCTCGATGAGCTTCATCACGGTGGCGGGGTTGAAGAAGTGCATGCCGATGACCTGCTCGGGGCGCTTGGTGGCGGCGCCGATCTCGGTGATGGAGATGGAGGAGGTGTTGGAGGCCAGGATGGTCTCGGGCTTGCAGATCTTGTCCAGGTCGGTGAAGATGCCCTTCTTGATGGTGGGGTTCTCGGTGGCGGCCTCGACGACCAGGTCGGCATCGGCGGCGGCGTTCAGGTCGGTGGTGAAGGTCATACGGCCCACGATCTCGGCTTTCTTGGCCTCGTCCATCTTGCCCTTGGCGACCTGCTTGTCCAGAGTCTTGTTCAGCCGGGCCTCGGAAGCCTTGATGATCTCGTCGCTGATATCGCGGACGACGACCTCGAAGCCGGAACGGGCGAAGACCTGCGCGATGTCCAGGCCCATGGTGCCGCTGCCGATGACTACGATCTTTTTCATGATGATGACCCCTTTTCTATGATTTGATGTATCGCCGCGTCCCGGACCGGAGGGCCCGGCCTGCGGTGGAAGGAAAATGGCTCGTATCTAGGGATACGCTCCAGGAGCGCTTCGTTACTTGTTCTGGAAGTGCTTCTCCGCGCGCTTCTCCAGGAGAGCGCCCGCGTCCTCACAAAGTCCGCATGGCTCTGCTCCCGCCTGACGGCGAGAGCACCGCCAGCTCCCTTGCTCGTCCTTTCCCCACCGGACCCGCTGGCGCTGGGCTCCGGCGGGGGCCCCAGGGCATGGGCGCGGGACGCGTCCCCGTCTATGGAAGTGCTTCCTTACTTGTTCTGGAAGTGCTTCTCCGCACGCTTCTCCAGGAAAGCGCCCATGCCCTCGTCCTTGTCGGCGGTGCCGCAGCAGACGCCGAAAGCCTCGGCCTCGAAGGCGGAACCGGTGGCGATGTCGGTCTGCATGCCCATGCGGATGCAGCGCTTGGACTCCTGCACGGCGATCTGGGCGTTGGCGCAGATGGCGTTGGCCAGCTCCTTGGCCTTGGGCATGAGCTCCTCAGCGGGATAGACCTCGCTCACCAGACCGATGGCCTTGGCCTCGTCGGCCTTGATGGTCTTGGCGGTGAGGATGAGCTCCATCGCCTTGGAGACGCCCACGATACGGGGCAGGCGCTGCGTGCCGGCGAAGCCGGGGGTGATGCCCAGGCCCACCTCGGGCTGGCCGAACCGGGCCTTCTCGCTGGCCAGACGGATGTCGCAGGCCATGCTCAGCTCGCAGCCGCCGCCCAGCGCGAAGCCGTTCACCGCAGCGATGACGGGCTTGGGCATGTTCTCCAGCTTCAGGAACACGCCGCCGCCGTGGACGCCGAAGCGCTTGCCATCGATGGAAGAGAAACCCTTCATCTCGCCGATATCAGCGCCGGCCACGAAGCTCCGGCCCGCGCCGGTGAGGATGACCACATAGATGTCATCATTGGCGGCGACCTCATCGATGGCGGCATCCAGGTCGGAGAGGACCTGGCTGTTGAGGGCGTTGAGCGCCTCCTGCCGGTCGATGGTCAGAATGCCGATGTGGCCTTCCTGTTCGATCTTGACGAATCCCATACTTTCATTTCCTCCTTACATTGTACGATCTTACATTCCCCTGTTAGCCTTTTCGCAGGTATAAGTATATGCTATTTCTTACAGAGACGCAAGAGGAAGAAGTGAAAAATTTTTGTTTCAAAAGCTGGGAAGGATCACATGAAAGGGGTGTTTTCGGTACTTTCAAAATGGTGGTAGCACCAATTTGAGGGCGATTTGGGCCCCATCTGTGCATAAAAAAGAAATGTAGAGATCCCACAAGATCGCCTCTCGGAGAGCGGGATACATGGGGAGATCGCTCAGCCTGAAGAGGGGCTCAAAGCGCGGAGAGCCACTGGGACACAGGCAGGTAGAGGAGGGGGAGGAAGATGGCGGGGAGCATATTGCCCACCCGGATCTTGCCCTGGCCCAGGCCCAGCATATTGATGGCGATGCCCATGATGATGGTGCCCCCGACGGCGCTCATCTCAGTGATGACGGCGCTGTCCAGGAAGGGGCCCACCCAGGAGAAGAGGAGGGTGAGGGCGCCCTGGTAGAGGAGGAGGGGGACGGCGGAGAAGGCCACGCCCACCCCCATGGCGGAGGCGAAGGTGATGGCGGTGACCCCGTCGATCACACCCTTGGAGATGAGGATGGTATAGTCCCCGTGGATGCCCGCCTCCATGGCCCCCATGATAGCCATGGACCCCACGCAGAAGAGGACAGAGGCGTTGACGAAGCCCTCGGTGAAGCGGCTGCTGCTGTCGCCGCGCATCAGGCGATCCCGCAGGATGCCTCCCACGGCGTCCAGCCTGTCTTCGATGCGGATGGCCTCGCCCAGGATGGTGCCCAGGACCATACACACGATGACGCAGAGGGTGTCGTCGGTCTGGATGGCGGAGGTGATGCCGATGCCCAGGACGCACAGGCCCAGCGCGTGGACGAGGATCGAGTTGAAGCGGGAGCCGATCCTATCTTTGAAGAGGAGCCCCAGCAGGCTCCCCAGCAAGACGAGGCCGGCGTTGATCACAGTGGCGAACATAGCGGCGATACCTCCCTGGAAAAACATATCTTCGACATTATAGCACAAGATATATTGTGATGTAAAGTGCTAAAGTAAAGGCTGGAGGAGGCACGCGCGCCTCATGTTCCCGCCAGGGGGAGAATATACTCTCATGAAAGGGAAGGGGGGGCGCTTTTGAGATCCGACCGCGCGTCTGCATTTTACGGGACCATGCTGCTCACCGTCACCGGGCTGGCGGGCCAGGTCCTGGGCTTCCTGTACCGTATCCTGCTCTCTCGGATGATAGGGGCGGAGGTCATGGGGCTCTATCAACTGGTCATGCCGGTCTACTCCGTCCTCATGTCGCTCACCGCCGCCGGCCTGACTGCGGCGGTGTCCGCCCTCACTTCGGAGTACCGGGCCCTGGGGAACTGGCGGGCGGCTTGGCAGACCCTGGGGCAGTGCCTGGCTCTGGCGGCCCTGCTCCTCCTCCTCCCGGCGGCCTGTGTGCTCCTCTTCTCCGACCCCATCTCCGTCTATCTCCTGGGAGATGCCCGGACCCAGCTGGGGCTGGTCCTCCTCCTGCCCTGCGTCCTCCTCACCGGGGTGGAGAACATCCACAAGCACGCCTTCTATGGGGCGGGGCTGGTGCGCCCCCCCGCGTTCACCGAGCTGCTGGAACAGGTGGTCCGGGCCTGCGCCGTGCTGGGCCTGCTGCTCCTGCTGCCGCCCCAGAGCCCGGAGGGCACGGTGGGGATCATCGTCACCGGCATGGTGCTCTGCGAGGTGTTCTCCGCCTGCGCCCTCACCCTCCTGCACCGGCGGTGGAGGAGGTCGGTGACCGGCCCCCTGGGGCCGGGAGAGCGGCGGGGGAAGCTCACCGGCCGGGTGATCCGCATCGCCGCCCCCATCGCCATGACCTCCCTGCTGGGGAACCTGATGGGGTCGGTGTGCGCCATCCTGATCCCTCAGAAGCTGGTGGAGGGGGGGATGGACGTCTCGGCGGCCATCTCTGCCTTCGGCGTCATGTTCGGCATGACCATACCCCTGCTCACCCTGCCCACCGCCTTCATCGCCGCCCTGGGCCTGATCCTGGTGCCCAAGCTGGCCGAATCCACCGCGTTGAAGCGCAGAGAAGAGGTCCAGCGCCGGATCTCCAAGGCCATGCTGGGCACCTCCCTCCTGATGCTGCCCGCCCTGGCGTTCCTGGTGGCGCTGGGCCCCACCCTGGGGGAAATGGTATTCCGGGAGCCGTCGGTGGGAGATCATCTGGTGCCCCTGTCGGTGGGGGTGGCCCTCTCCTGCTACCAGTCGGTGCTCTCCTGCGCCCTCAACGGTGTGGGCAGGCAGCCCCAGGCGGCGCGGAACGCGCTCATCAGTGGGGCGGTGGAGCTGGCGGTGGTCTATCTGACGGTGGGCATCCCCAACGTGGGCCTGAAGGGCTATGTGGCCGCCTTCCTGGTGAGCTCCCTGGTGGGGGTGGTGCTGGGGGCCGTATCCCTCCGGCGGGCCACGGGGCTCCGGCTCCAGATCTTCCAGTGGCTCACCGCTCCCGGCCTGGCCGCGCTCCTCATGGGGCTGGATGTGTCCCTCCTCTTCCGCGTCCTCCGGGACCGGGGGACGGAGCCCCTGTGGGCGGTGGCGGCCTGCCTGCTCTTCGGCGGGGCGCTCTATCTGGCCGCCCTGTCCGCGCAGGGGGTCAGGCCCTCGCAGCTGATCCGGCGGAGGAGGGGCTGTCAAGATCGCCCGCCCCGTGATAGAATAGAATAGAGGACAGAGACCGGAGATAGGGGGACTGGAGATGAAAAAAGCGGCGGTCACAGGGGCGAGCTCGGGGATCGGGCGGGACATCGCCAGGGAGCTGGCCGGGCGGGGATACGCGCTCATCCTCATCGCCCGGCGGGAAGAGCGCCTGCGGGCGCTGGCGGAGGAGCTGCCCGTGCCGGTGGAGGTGCTGCCGGCAGATCTGAGCCGGCGGGAGACCTGCCTGGAGGTGGCCGGCCGCCTCCGGAAAGAGGGGCTGGATGTGCTGGTGAACGACGCGGGACGGGGGCTCTTCGGCGCCTTCGACGAGACGGACCTGGAGGGCGAGCTGGCGCTGCTGGATCTGAACATCACCGCCCTCCACATCCTGATGAAGGCCGTGCTGCCCGGGATGAAGGCCCGGGGCAGCGGACATATCCTCAACGTGGCCTCCTCCGCGGCCTTCCTCCCTGGGCCCCTCCTCTCCTCCTACTATGCCTCCAAGGCCTATGTGCTCCGCCTGTCCATGGCGGTGGCGGAAGAGCTCCGCCGCTCCGGAAGCGGGGTGAAGATCAGCGTCCTCTGCCCTGGGCCGGTGGACACGGAGTTCGACCAGGTGGCCCGGGTCCGCTTCTCCCGCCCGGGGCTGGACAGCCGGCGTGTGGCCGCCTATGGCGTGGAGAAGATGTTGGCGGGGAAGCGCATCGTCATCCCGGGGCTCTCTTCCCGCCTCGTCCATGTGGGCCGCCGCCTGGTGCCGGGGCAGCTCCTGGCCCGCTGCTGCTGGCACGTCCAGCGCCGGAAACAGGGGATATGACGAAGAGGAGGCCCGGACGGGCCCCCTCTCAGCGATGGCGATGGATGAGCGGAGGGATCAGAGGAGCTCCCGCAGCAGCCCCTCGAACTGGACCCCGTCCAGGATCGGGGTGCCCGCTGCCAGGGTGCGGGAGATGGCCTTCTGGACGAAGTCCACGGCCCGGGCGGTGGCATCCGCCAGCGTCTCATCCCGGAGCAGGCCGCCCAACAGGACGGAGGCGAAGAGGTCCCCGGTGCCCGAGAAGGCCCCCTCTTCCCGGGCGGACATGGCGAAATGGACCTTGCCTGTCCGCCGGTCGAAGCAGCCCGCCCCCACCGTGCCCGGCGTGAAGCTGACGCCTGTGATGACCACCGAGCGGGCCCCATCCAGGGAGAGGCGGCGGAGCCACTGGTCCACTCCGGCCTGACGGGTGGGGACGGCGCGGTAGGGCTCATCCAGGAGGAGGGCTGCCTCGGTGAGGTTGGGGGTGATGACATCGGCCTCGGCGGCCAAGGCTCCCAGCTGCCGGCACATCTCCGGGGTATAGGTGCGGTAGATACGGCCGTGGTCGCCCATGACCGGATCGATGAGGAGCAGGGTGTCCGGCCCGCGGAAGGTGCGGATGAGCTCTCCCAACAGGTGGATCTGGGCGGAGGAGCCCAAGAAGCCGCTGTAGATGGCGTCGAAGTCCGCGTGGAGCGCCTGCCAGTGGACCATGGTCTGCTCCATCACAGGCGTCAGGTCGTGAAAGGCGGACAGCTCCGGGAAGGGGAAGGCGGTGTGGGCGGACAGCACCGCGGTGGGCAGAGGGCAGCACTGGGCGCCCATGACAGAGAGGACGGGCAGGGCGACGGCGAGAGAACAGCGGCCCAGCCCGGACAGATCATGGACGGCGGCCACTCTAGGGGCGCGGTTCATGGGACCACCTCCAAAGCAAGCATTGCACGATATGATACCGCCATGCGGCGGCCGCTTGAGGGGGAGCTCCAGGCGCTTCGACACGCGGCAGAGCGGGCGGCGGCCCGGCCCCCGGACAAGAGATCTTTCCCATTATAACATGCCGGGGATAGGCCAATCAATATTTTGGACAAATAGGGAATTGACATTTCTCCCCGAAGATGGTAGAATAACACACGCTGTTGCGGGAAACAGTCCTGTCTTCGACTTGCCTCTGTAGCTCAGTTGGTAGAGCAGGGGACTGAAAATCCCCGTGTCGCTGGTTCGATTCCGGCCGGAGGCACCAAAAGACGGACATCCCAATGTGGGATATCCGTCTTTTCTTTTTCTCACGGGACACATCCTGCGGGCAAAAAGAGAAAAATGGACATGCGGGTATGGCGGAATTGGCAGACGCGCAGGATTTAGGTGCTGTCACCTCAGTGAAAGCTCGGAGGATATGATATGGCCGGCCAAATGATAAAAGGACACTGTTATCTCTGCGGCGCCGTTGTCGCCAAATCTGGTTTTCAAAGACATCTCTCATCCAAGCATCCCTGTGAGGAGACGGACTGTCAGAAATGCGTGCTTCTCAGGGTGGAGGGCGCATATGAGAAGGTATATTGGCTGTATCTGGATATGCCCCTGACCTCCACACTGAAGACGCTGGATACCTTTTTGCGCGAGATCTGGCTGGAATGCTGCGGACACATGAGTGCCTTCTTTTTGCGCAGCGGCGGCGAGGTGGGGAAAAACACAAAGCTTGGCACATTGCCGGCCGGCCTTACCCTGCACTATGATTATGATTTCGGCAACACCACCGAGCTGCAAATCACCCTGCTGGGTACGGTGTCCCGCCCAAAGCAGCGCAAGGCGGTCCGTCTGCTGTGCCGCAATTTGCCCCTGGTCTTCAAGTGCGGCGGATGCGGCGAGGAGGCTGACTACATTTGCTGCGAATGTGAGGCCATGGAAGAAGATCCGTTCTTTTGCCAGGCGTGCATGGAATCCCACGGGCATGAATACGCGCTGCCCGTGGTTAATTCCCCGCGAATGGGCGTATGCGCGTACTGTGGGGAAAATGATATCTATGACTTTTCGGACAACACCGAGAAGGAAAAATAGACGCGCGTCTCAAGCGGCACATTTCATATCGTGAGATACTGGTACTGAGTAATGAAAAGGACCGCCAAAATGGCGACAGGAATACTTCCTGCCGCTCAAATATGCGGGTATGATGAAATTGGTAAACATGCTGGATTTAGGTGCTGTCACCTCAGTGAATAATTTTTTGTCAAGCAGGTAAAAGCAGGCGTCGCCTGTTTTTATAGATGCGGATCAAGCGCAACGCTCCACCTCGGGTGTCCCCTCCCCGAGTAAAAATAGAGGGAAAGTGAATATGCGGGTATGACGGAATTGGCAGACGTGCAGGATTTAGGTTCCTGTGGAGCGATCCGTGTGGGTTCGACCCCCACTACCCGTACCACGTCGGAGCAAGCTATGTATCGCTTGCTCCGACTTTTTTTAAAAGTCAGAGCGCGCTCACGCCGCTGCTCCTCCTTTCCAAATCGCAACCGCTTACGCTGGGTTGCGATTTGGGGCCGCCGCTTTGCGGCGGATTTGTCCTGTTACGGGGAAATATCGATTTTAACCGTCCCTTCCAAAAAGAGAGACATGACCAAAGGTCATGTCTCTCTTTTTGGGTTCCAGCCGCCAAAGGCGGCTTCCACCCTTTGGTTAAAATGCTCGGCGGAAATGGATTCCGCCTGCGCCGAGGTTTTGCCTGCGGCAAAACGCTCGTACGGCGCAAAAGCGCCGCCGGCCGGATGGCCGGTCGGGCGATCCTCCCACAACGGTCCCGTCGATCCAAAATCGATATCTTCTGGTGACCAGAAAAAACCGCCGCACAGCGGCGGACCCAAACCGGAGCCCAGCGATAGCGGGTCCGGTTTGGAAAGGAGCCGCGACAAAATGAGTGAGAGGTGACTTTTGTAAAAAAGTCGCCGCGAACGATATGTCGTCCGCGGCGATGTGGCGCAGCGGGAGGGATTCGAACCCTCGTGGGATTGCTCCCAAACTGATTTCGAGTCAGCCCCGTTATGACCACTTCGATACCGCTGCATCTCTATCCTGGAGCCCCAACAGATGGGGACTTATCTAAAGATACCCTATTTCCCGCCTTTTGTCAATCCTCGCCTGTACGGATCGGGGGCGGCGCGGGGGATCGGGTACTTGCGGCCTTATGAAAAACGCGGTATAATCATCTAACAGACTTTGACATGGGAGAGGGTGTATCCTGATGGGGCGTCCACGGATCTTGATCTCCGGGTCAGCAGATGGGTGTGAGAACTATATACGGGCGGTGGCCGCTGCGGGAGGAGATCCCACAGGGACATACTGTCCGGGGCTGGACACAGGCTATGACGGCCTGCTGCTGGCGGGCGGGGGAGACGTGGACCCGGCCCGCTTCGGCCAGCCGGACAGGGGGTCCACGGAGATCGACGCAGACAGGGATGCCGCGGAGCTGGCCCTGGCGGAGGCATATCTGGCGGCGGGGAAGCCCATCCTAGGGATCTGCCGGGGGCACCAGGTCCTGAACATCGCGCTGGGCGGGGACCTCATCCAGGACCTGGGGCCGGAGGGGGACCTGTTCCACCAGCGGGCCCCCGGGGCGGATCAGGACAAGATCCACCCGGTCCGCTGCCGGGAGGACGCGCTGATCGGCCGCTTCTACGGGGCGCTGGCCATGGTGAACAGCTCCCACCACCAGGCGGTGGACCGGCTGGGCCGGGGCCTGCGGGCTACCGCCTGGTCGGAGGGCGGGGTGGTGGAGGCCATGGAGCACGAGACGCTGCCCGTGTCCTCTGTCCAGTTCCACCCCGAGCGGATGTGCTGCGCACTGCGGCGGCCCGACACCGTGGATGGACGGTACTTCTTCGAACATTTCATCGCCCTCTGCGCGGACCGGCGCCGGCGCTGAGAGGCGGCCACTCGTGAAACAGACGGAGGCACAGGAGGATATATGGACGAACTGAAAAAGCGGATCATGCGGGATGCCGAGATCGCGGAGGGGGACATCATCCGGGTGGATATGTTCCTCAACCACTGTATGGACGTGGACCTGCTGGAGAAGGTGGGCAAGGACCTGGCCAAGCGGTTCCGGGGGGACAAGGTCGACAAGGTGTTGACGGTGGAGTCCTCCGGCATCCCGCTGGCCTGCTTCATCGCCCTTGCCCTGGATGTCCCGGCCATCTATGCCAAGCGGTTCCACACCGGCTACATCGACCCGGACGTGTACACGGCGGAGATCCACTCCTTCTCCATGGAGAAGTCGTACACCATCCGGGTGTCCCGGCGCTATCTGGAGGAGGATGACCGGGTGCTGCTGGTGGACGACATCCTGTCCAGCGGCCAGGCGATCCTGGGCCTGGTGGAGATCGTCTCCAAGGCGGGGGCGGAGGTGGCCGGTGTGGCCGCCGCCATCGAGAAGGCGACCCGGGACGGAGGCGAGATCCTGCGGAAGATGGGCCTCCGGGTGGAGGCCGCGGCCACGGTGCTCCGGGTGGAGGACGGGCACATCCTCCTGGCGGAGGACGACTGAGCCCTTTTGCGGATATGGGACTGAGCGGAACGAGGACATGACGAGCGGCGCCCGGAGGGCCCCTGTGGGAGGGGCCCTCCGGGCGTGTCCGTCTCAGGAGCAGAAACGGTGGTTGCCGATGACCGTGATGAGGGGCCGGGACCAGATCCAGCTGCTGGTGGCCGTGGAGGGGTTGAAGTAGTATATGGCCCCGCCGCTGGGATCGGCTCCGTTGAGGGCGGCCTGGGCGGCCCTGACGGCGGACTCGGCCACCGGCTCGTCGATCTGCCCATCGTCCATACAGGTGAAGGCGCCGGGCTGATAGACCACGCCGGCGATGGTGCTGGGGAAGGAGGGGTGGCTGACCCGGTTGAGGATCACCGCCCCCACCGCCACCTGGCCCAGATAGGGCTCGCCCCTGGCCTCGGCGGAGATGACCCGTGCCAGGAGAGCGGCGGAGCTGTCCATACCGGAGGTGATGCCGCTCTCCTGCTGCGTGGGCATGCCCAGGGCCTTCTGGGTGGCGGGCCCCACCACGCCGTCGGCGGTGAGGCCGTTCTTGGCTTGGAACTTCTTCACTGCGGCGGTGGTCTTGTTGCCGTAGATGCCGTCTACCGGCCCGTCGAGATAGCCCCAGCGCACCAGCTTCTCCTGGATGGTGCGCACCGCCTCTCCGGTGGAGCCCTGCCGGTACACGGCCGCCTGTGCGGACTGGGTCAGGGCGATGAGGGCGATGTTCAAGAGAAAGACCAGTGCAAGACTGAGAAGGAGCCTCTTTCTGCTCTGTTCCACGGCGCTGCCTCCCGAAAAAGAACTGCTCCTAGTCTACGGCGGGCCGGAAGTCTTTATGCCCGGTGAATAATGGAAGGAAGGTCGGGCCATACTCTCAGATACAAAGGATACGGAGGAGAGAGCGATGGTCAAGGGCATCAACAAACATGTGATCCTGGTCAAGGCGCCGGACCCCCGCTTTGAGCAGGCGATCTTCATTTTGAAGGAGGGGGCGTTTGCCGACGGAGTCTCCGACGAGCAGGTCATGGAGGAGGCCAGGCGAGCGGCCTGCTCCTACCTGCGGGGGAACACGGGAGCGGGCCGCCTGCTCCGGGCCGTGCCCCCTCCGGCCTGGGCGGCGGCGGGGGCGCTGGCCGCCACGGCGGCCTGGAGCCTGGCCATATTCTTCGGGATCTGAAGCCCGGGCATAGCGGGAGAGAGGCCGTCCCAGCCTGTCGAAGAAGTGGGATCACGGTGGAGAAGCACCGGGGGGATAGTGTGAAAGGGGGTCTGGACTGCCGGGGGCAGTCCAGATGCCTTCGGGCGGAGCCACCTAAGACCAGGTGAGCCCCACTTTCGCGTACAGTCGAGAACATTTTGACGTAAGTCAAAATGTCAAACAGCGCGTCGAAAAGTCCAACTGGACTTTTCGACGCGCTGAGACGGCCTCCTGTCCCAACGTGGACAGGAGGCCGTCTTTGATGCCGGTATGTTATAAAGTCTGCGCCTTCTCCTTGATGTAGTCGCGGAGCCATGCGCCGGTCTCGGGATGGGCCAGGGAGAAATCGATGGTGGCCTCCAAGAATCCCTTCAGGTTGCCGGTGTCGTAACGGCGGGCCTGGAAATCCACCGCCACCATCTTCTCCTGCTTGCAGAGGGCTTTGAGCCCGTCGGTGAGCTGGATCTCACCGGCGTAGCCCGGGGCCAGATGCTCCAGGATATCGAAGATGTGGGGCGTGAGGACGTAGCGGCCCAGGATGGCGTAGTTGGAGAAGATCTCCTCCGGCCGGGGCTTCTCCACCATGTCCTCCACCTGGAAGATCCGCTCCTCCAGGGGCTGGACCTTTACAGAGGAGTACTTGGCGATGGCCTCGGTGCTCACCTGCTGGACCCCCACGCAGGAGGCGTGGTATCTCTCGGCGGCGGTGATGAGTTGGCCGATGACGGGGACCTGCGAACGCATGATGTCATCCCCCAGGAGGACGGCGAAGGGCTCGTCCCCCACGAAGCGCTTGGCCCGCCAGATGGCGTGGCCCAGGCCCTTGGTCTCCTTCTGGCGCACATAGAAGATGTTGGCCAGATCGGCGGCCCGGCGCACTTCGGAGAGCTCCCGCTCCTTTCCGGCCCGGGAGAGGCGCTCCTCCAGCTCGGGATAGTAGTCGAAGTAGTCGTCCATGGCGGACTTGGCCCGGTTGGTGACCACCAGGATATCCTCGATGCCGGCGGCCACCGCCTCCTCGATGATATACTGGATCACCGGCTTGTCCACCAGGGGGAGCATCTCTTTGGGCACGGTCTTGGTAGCGGGCAGCATCCGGGTCCCCAACCCGGCTGCCGGGATGACGGCTTTGCGTACTTTCATGTGATCCCCTCCATTGGTCAGGGCGGGCTCAGGCGGCGTGGAGCCTGCCCTCAGGAATAAAATCGTGGAAGAATTTGATCTGGGGCATAAGGCGCAGGAGCAGAGAGCCCAGGACCAGACACACGCCCAGCTCGCCCACGCCGACGGTGGAGCCGTTGTAGATCCAGGCGGCGGGGAGAGCGGCGGTGGCGCCGGTCTCGGCGAAAGCGATGGTGAAGCCCACCATGACCGCATTGCAGACCACGGGGGGCACCCAGGCCAGGTACCACCGCTTCATGCGGGAGGTCCAGAGGGCGGCGATGAGGGTGGCCAGGGAGCCCACCACGATGTCCAGCGGCCCATAGGGGGAGAGCAGGTTGGCGATCACGCAGCCCACGAAGAGCCCGGGCGTGGCGGCTGGGAAGAGGAAGGGCAGCACGCACAGGGCTTCGGAGAAGCGGAACTGGAGCGGGCCGTAGGCCAGGCCGAAGATGCCGCTGAAGCAGCTCAGCAGGGCATAGAGGGCCGCGATCATGGCGGCCAGGGTCAGGTCTCGGGTGGAAAACTTGCGCATCGATGAAAATACCTCCATTTTTTGTTTAGAGTATGTGCGTCACATACAGCGGCACGGGTCCCTTTCCCCGGAGGCAGGACGCATCCCCTCCGGACGGCTCTCTCCGCGCCGGTTGGACTGGGTGGGGGAACCAGTCGCAAATATTATACCATAAGAAGACCGGGGTGTATAGGCTGAATTCTACCTTTACAGCGCCGGCGGCGCAACGTATAATAAACTATATATGTTCTCCAAACGATCGGATGAAGGAGGGAAGAGCGCATGCGCGTCCTTGTCATCGACGGCCAGGGAGGCGGCATCGGCAGCCGCCTGATCTCCCTGCTCAAGCCCAGGCTGCCACAGGGGTGGGAGCTGGTGTGCACGGGCACCAACGTACTGGCCACCAACGCCATGCTCAAGGCCGGGGCGGCCCGGGGAGCCACGGGGGAGAACGCCATCCTGTACAACGCCGCCCGGGCGGACATGATCCTGGGTCCCATCGGCGTGATCTTGGCCAACGGCATCATGGGAGAGGTGACCCCGGCGGTAGCTACCGCCATCTCCGGCTCGGAGGCGCTGAAGATCCTGATCCCCTCCGCCACCTGTGGGACCCGCATCGCGGGCACGGAGGGCAAGCGGCTGGAGGAACATCTCCAGCGGGCGGTGGAGATGGCGCTGGAGGAGGGGGCCCGTTGAGGGACGCCACCTTTCAGCAGATAGCCGGAGAACACCGGGCGCGCTGGCCGCTGATGGAGCCCCAGGACTATGGGAAGCTGGCCTATCAGAGCGAGATGGGGCCCGAGCACGCGGTCTCTGACCCGGCCCTGGCTCTGGAGGAGATCCTGGCCGAGTGCCGCGCTCTGCCCCCGGACGCTCCCCGCCGCCTCCCTGAGGCCATCGGGAACGGCCTGTGCCGCTTCCACCTGTCCCCCCTCCATCTCTCCCAGGAGGGGCTGCTGCCGGTGCTGGCCATGCTCTTCACCGCCACCGCCCGGCGGCACAGGGGCACCCGGCAGGGGCTGGAGGCCAGGCTGGCGGAGCTGGAGGGCCTGGGCGTACCGGGGATGGGCCCGTGGCTCCGGGCATACCGGGAGGAGGGCTGCCCGCCCCTCCACCACAGCGAGACGTTCCGCAGGGCCTACCGGCCCCATTACCGGGTGATCGCGGCGGACTATGTGCCCTTCCTCTTCGTGCTCCTGGCGGTCTATCCACTCTGGCGGGAGGGACGGCCCGCCATCGTGGCCATCGACGGCCGCTGCGGCAGCGGGAAGAGCGGCCTGGCTACCATGCTGGCGCAGGTGTTCCCCTGCAACGTGTTCCATATGGACGACTTCTATCTGCCCGCCGGGCGCAGGAGCCCCGAGCGGATGGCAAGGCCCGGAGGAGATATGGACGTGGAGCGGTTCCGCTCCCAGGTACTGGAGCCCTTGTCCAGGGGGGAGACGGTGACCTACCGGGCCTTCGACCGCGCGACCGGGACGGAGCGCCCGGCGGTGGAGGTCCCCTTCCGCCCCCTGAACGTGGTGGAGGGGAGCTGCTCCTGCCTGCCCGCCCTGCGGGACGCCTACCAGCTCCGGCTCTTCCTCACCTGCACGGTGGAGGAGCAGCGCCGCCGCCTCCTGGCGCGGGAAGGGCCGGAGAGGCTAAAGGCTTTCGAGACCCGGTGGATCCCCAGGGAGGAGGCATATTTCGCCGCCTGCCATGTGGAGGAGGAGAGCGACCTCACTGTGGACACCACAGACCTCCCGAGGACAGACGGGTGAGAGCGACGAAGCGCCCCCCGCGGCGAAAGCCGCAGGGGGCGCTCGTTCTTATCCCTATGCCTGGAACATGGGGGTGGAGAGGTAGCGGTCCCCGGTGTCGGGGAGGAGGACCACGATGGTCTTGCCGCGGCTCTCCGGCCGCTTGGCCAGCTGGATGGCCGCCCAGAGGGCGGCGCCGGAGGAGACGCCCGCCAGCACCCCCTCGGTCCGGCCCAGGAGGCGGCCCGTCTCGTAGGCGGCCTCCCCGGTGACCTGGATCACCTCGTCATAGACCGAGGTGTCCAGCACCTCCGGCACGAAGCCCGCGCCGATGCCCTGGAGGGGGTGCGGCCCGGCGGGACCGCCGGAGAGGACCGGGGAGCCGGCGGGCTCCACCGCCACCACCCGCAGGCCGGGGCGGCGCTCCTTCAGATAGCTCCCGGTCCCGGTGATGGTGCCGCCGGTGCCCACACCGGCCACGAAGATATCCACCTGGCCGTCGGTGTCCGCCCAGATCTCGGGGCCGGTGGCGGCCCGGTGAGCGGCGGGGTTGGCGGGGTTGGTGAACTGTCCGGCCAGGATGCCGCCGGGGGTCTCCCGGACCAGGGCCTCCGCCTTTCGGATGGCCCCCGCCATGCCCTCCGCCCCGGGAGTGAGGACCAGCTCCGCCCCGTAGGCCTTCATGAGGAGCTGCCGCTCCACCGACATGGTGTCCGGCATGACGATCACCACGCGGTAGCCCCGGACGGCCCCCAGGGCGGCCAGGCCGATGCCGGTGTTGCCCGAGGTGGGCTCCACGATGACCGAGCCGGGACCCAGCTCTCCGGCGGCCTCCGCCGCCTCCAGCATGGACAGGGCCACCCGGTCCTTCACCGACCCGGCGGGGTTGAAAGATTCCAGCTTTGCCAGGATCCTGGCCTCCAGGCCCAGCGCATCCTGGATACGGCGCAGCTCCAGGAGGGGGGTGCCCCCCACCAGTTGCTCCACCGACGTATAGATACGGCCCATACGGCTCGCCTCCTTGTGCTTGATACGGCCATGATACCCCTCCGGCGGGAGGACTGTCAAGGCGGAGAGAGCGTGGAGAGAGAAGAAAAAGCTCCCCCGCCGGAGCGGAGGAGCCATATCGGAAGGAGTCAGCCCTCCTGCTTTCGGGAGCGGCTGAGCCGCCGCCGCACATCGCGGCGCAGGAGGGTATAGAGGATGGAGGCCACCGGCACGCTGAGGAGCATCCCCAGGAAGCCGAAGAGCCCGCCGCCCACGGTGACCGCAGCCAGCACCCAGATGCCGGGCAGGCCCAGAGAGGTGCCCACCACCCGGGGGTAGATCACGTTCCCCTCGAACTGCTGGAGGAGGACCAGGAACACCAGGAAGATGAGGGCCTTCATGGGGGCCACCATCAGCAGCAGGAGGGCGGAGGTGAAGCCGCCCACATAGGCGCCCACGATGGGGACCAGGGCGGACACGCCGATGATGACGGCGATGAGCAGGGCGTAGTCCAGCCGCAGGATGACCATGCCCAGGAAGGTGAGCCCGCCCAGGATACAGGCCTCGGTGAGCTGGCCGGTGACGAAGCGGCTGAAGGTGCCGGCGGTGAGGGCGGTGACATCCAGGATCCCCTCATAGAGCTCCTTGGGCAGATAGGCCCGCAGCACCCGGCGGCACTGGCCCAGAAGGGTATCCTTCCCCGCCAGCATATAGATGGAGAAGACCAGGGAGAGCACCGCAGTCACCAGGATGGACACCAGATTGCTGGTGAGGCCCAGCAGATAGGGGACCGAACTGGTGAGCACTTCCATGACCTTGCCGAAGGAGTCCTGGAGGATGGCCTGCACCTTGTCCATGAGCTGATCCATACCGGCGATGGCCTGGCCCTCCACGTTGAACCACTCCAGGAAGCCGTTGATCCAGGCCTGGACCTGCCGCATATACCCCTCCAGATTGGAGAGGAAGGTGCCCACGCTGCCCACGAACTGGGGGATCACGAAGGCCACCAGGGCAGCCACCACCCCGAAGAGGAGCAGATAAGAGAGGAGCACCGCCAGAGGTATACTGGCCCGGGCCAGGCGGGTGCCGTGGAAGAGGCGGTCCAGCTGCCGCCGGAAGAAGGCGCAGGGCTGTGTGAGGACGAAAGCCACCGCCAGTCCCGCGAAGAGGGGCGTGAACTGGGAGAGCACCATGACCGCCACCCGCCACAGGTCGTCGAAGCGGACGATGACGAAGATGAGGCCCACAGTGAAAGTGATGAGGAGGAGCAGGCTGCGGAAGAGCTTCCTATCCATCCGAAAACTCCATTCTGTATCGAGATAAGACCACTATACCCCGGCAGGAGGGAGAAGTCAAGGAAGGAAAAATGAAGATATCCGTAAGAAAAGCTTTCGCCTCACTCCAGGTCCATATGCCGCTTCCGGCTGGCGGACCAGGCCAGTTTCTCCGAGAGAGCGGGCACGTCGCCCCGCTCCAGCACCTCCCGGTAGGCGCGCAGGTTGTCCTCCAGGTTGCGGATGACCTTGGTGAGAGCGGGGGCGTTCATGGAGAAGAGCTCCGTCCACAGGGGCACGTCCAGGGCGGCCACCCGGGTGCAGTCCCGGAAAGAGCCCCCCTCGAAGCCCTTGCAGTCGAAGAGGTCCGGGTCGTCGCACACGGCCACGGCCATGATGTGCATGACCTGGCTGGTATAGGCGATGATGGCGTCGTGCTTCTGGGGGGTGGTCTCCACCACGTCCCGGCAGCCGATGTAGGCGGCCATCCGCTCCAGCAGGGCCACATGCTCCGGACGGCTCTGGGGCCGGGGGGCGAGGATGAAGTGGGCCCCCCGGAAGAGATCCCTGTCGGCGTGGAAGATGCCGGAGGTCTCTTTGCCCGCCATGGGGTGGCAGCCGATGAAGTCCACCTCCGGGGGGAGGACGGCGGCGGCGTCCACGATGGCGGTCTTGATGCCGCACACATCGGTGACCAGGGCGCCGGGCTTGAAGCCGGCCCGGTGGGCGGAGAGGAAGTCCACGATCCCCCGGGGGTGGAGACAGAGGAAGACCACGTCCGCCGTTCGGACGGCGGCATCTCCGTCGGCGGTCACCCGGTCGGCGGCGGCGTGGGACTCGGCAAAGGCCAGGGTGGCGGCATCCCGGTCCACCCCGACCACCTCATAGTCCTCGAAGCCCCGCAGGGCCATGGACAGGGAGCCGCCGATCAGCCCCATGCCGATGATGACGATCTGCTTTTTCACGAAAAAGACCTCCCGGCGAGCGGCTGCTCAGATGGTGCGGCCCACGCAGGGGGCCAGGGCGCGGAGCTTGCCCATGAGGGCGTCGAACTGGGCGGGGGTGATGGACTGGGCCCCGTCGCACTTGGCGTGGGGGGGATCGTTGTGCACCTCGATGATGAGGCCGTCCGCCCCCGCGGCGATGGCGGCCATGCTCATCCGCTCCACCATCCAGGCCTGGCCGCAGGCGTGGGAGGGGTCCACCACCACCGGCAGGTGGGAGAGCTTCTTCACCGCCAGCACCGCCGACAGGTCCAGGGTGTTGCGGGTGAAGGTCTCGAAGGTGCGGATGCCCCGCTCGCAGAGGATCACTTTGTCGTTGCCGCCGGCCATGATGTACTCGGCGGACATGAGCCACTCCTCGATGGTGGAGGAGAGGCCCCGCTTGAGGAGGATGGGCTTGGTGGTGCGGCCCAGCTGCTTGAGCAGGTCGAAGTTCTGCATGTTCCGGGCCCCCACCTGGATCACATCCACGCACATCTCGAACATCTCGATGTTGTCGGTGGACATGATCTCGGTGACGATGGGCAGGCCGGTGGCCGCCCGGGCCTCCTGGAGGAGCCGGATGCCGTCGTTGCCCATGCCCTGGAAGGAGTAGGGGGAGGTGCGGGGCTTGAAGGCCCCGCCCCGGAGGGCGGAGGCCCCGCTCTCCTTCACCGCCCGGGCCACCTCCACGATCTGCGCCTCGCTCTCCACCGAGCAGGGGCCGGCGATCACGGCCAGCTTCTCCCCGCCCACCAGGGCGCCGCCTCCCAGATCGATCACCGAGTCGTCGGGGTGGTACTTCCGGTTGGCCTTCTTGTAGGGCTCGGTGACCCGCATGACCCGCTCCACGCCGGGGAGCAGAGAGACCTTCTCCTGGTCGATGCGGGAGGCGTCTCCCTCCGCGCCCAGGATCGTGGTCTCGGAGCCCTTGGACACCATGACCTTCACGCCGCCCTCCTCCATAGCCTTCACGGCGGCCTGGAGCTGCTCGGGCGTAAAGCCCGGTCTCATGATAACGACCATATTCTGTCATCCTTTCTTATGTTTTCGTAAAAAAAGACCGCGGCGGACCCAAATGGCCGCCGCGGTGGGGATCCCTTATGCTTCCCGTCCGTGAGCTACCTTTTTTGGGTACGCAAAAAACCGCTACCAAAATAGTAACGGTAGGAGTACCCATAATAATAGCTCCGGCAAAGCGTCATAAGTGGAACACTTCCTTTTCTGTCTTGACTTTAGCACTTTTAGGCGGTGAAGTCAAGAGGTATTTTTGGCGGGAGGAGCAAAAATATGGTCATACGCCGGTGAGGTCGAAGGGGGGGATGAAGGCGGCGTCGTCCGCCCCCGGGTCCTGGCAGTAGCCCTCCAGCCCCAGGGCGGACATATAGGCGGCGGCGCTTCGGGCCTCACTGCGCCGGAGCTTCCGGCCGATCTCGGGGAAGTCGGCGGCATGGCCCAGGGGGAGGTACTGGCTCATGAGGGAGAAGAGCACCGCCCCCGGCGGGAAGTGGGCCGCCACCCAGTCCATCACCGCCTTGGCCTCGGGCACATGGCCGGGGAGGATCAGGTGGCGGATCACCACGCCCCGCTTGAGCAGGCCGTCCTCCCCGAAGACGCAGGGGCCGGTCTGCCGGTACATCTCCAGGATGGCGGCGGCAGCGGTCTCCGGGTAGTCCTCCGCCCCGGAATAGCGCAGGGCCAGGGCGGGGTCCAGGTACTTGAGGTCGGGGAGGTAGATGTCGATCTTCCCCTCCAGGGCCCGGAGGACCTCCACCCGGTCGTAGCCCCCGGAGTTCCACACCACCGGCACGGGGAGGGGCTCCTCCAGCAGGGCGCAGACCACATGGGCGAAGTGGGTGGGGCTCACCAGGTCGATGTTGTGGGCCCCCTGGGCGACGAGCTCCAGGCAGATCTCCCGCAGGCGGGAGAGGGGGACGGGGCGGCCGAAGTCCCGGTGGCTGATCTGGTCGTTCTGGCAGAACACGCAGTCCAGGGAGCAGCCGGAGAAGAAGATGGTCCCGGCCCCCCGGGTGCCGGAGAGGGGGGGCTCCTCCCACTGGTGGAGGGCGGCCCGGGCCAGCACCGGCAGGGCGGGCATCCGGCAGCGGCCCTCTCCTGCCGTATCGGTGCGCAGGGCGCCGCAGCGGCGGGGGCAGAGGTCGCAGATCACAGCTGGTGGAGCTCCCGGTCGTCGGTCCGGCCCATGAGCCAGTCCACCGACACCTGGAAGTAGTCGGCCAGCTTCAGCAGACTGGTATAGTGGGGCTTGGCCTCCTCGTTCTCCAGCCGCTGATAGGCCCTGACCACCATGCCCCCCGCCCGGGCCACCTGGGCCTGTGTCAACCGGTGCTCCCTGCGGAGCAGCTTGATGCGCTCGTTGAAGATCATGGAAAGACCCCCTTGGCATACAAAGGATAACGGCTTATGATAGATCTGCGGCGCCGGCCGGGCCCCCGCCGGGCCGGTGGAAGTCGGGGCCCAAGTCCCCCTCCCGCCAGTGCTTGCGGCACAGGCCGATATACTGGTCGTTGGCCCCCAGCACCACCTGCTCCCCCTCCCGCAGGACGTTGCCGTCCCTGTCGAAGCGGGCGTTGCAGGTGGCCTTCTTGCCGCACCAGCAGATGGTCTTGACCTCTTCGATGATGTCGGCGGTGGCCAGCAGCTCCTGGGAGCCGGGGAAGAGCTTCCCGCTGAAGTCCGCCCGCAGGCCGTAGCAGATCACCGGGATGCTCCAGTCGTCCACGATGTGGACCAGGAACTGCACCTCCTCCCGGCTGAGGAACTGGGCCTCGTCCACGATGACGCAGGCGTAGCCCTTGAGTTCCGCCTCCGGCATGGCCATGAGGTCGGTGAAGTAGATGCACGCGTGGCTCAGGCCCATGCGGGAGGCCACGAACCGGGCCCCGTCCCGCTGGTCCAGCTCCGGCTTCACCAGCAGGGCCTCCTGGCCCCGCTCCTCGTAGTTGTAGCGCACCATCAGCGCGTTGGCGGTCTTGCTGGAGCCCATGACTCCGTAGCGGAAATAGAGCTTTGCCATCCTCTCGTCCTCTCTCTGTAGCGTGTATCTAGCGGACCCGGTCCTCCACCAGGTGGCGGAAGCAGCGGAAGGCGCTGGGCACGGCGTAGCTCCGGCGCAGCTCCTCCCGACCGGCCCAGGTCCAGCCCTCCGGCAGGGCGGGGGAGGGGAGCTCCCCCAGGCGGCAGGTCATATGCCACTCCACATGGGTGAAGATGTGCCGCCCCGTCCCCCCGTCCTCCAGGGACAGCGGGGAGAGGCCCCAGTCCTCCAGGGCCCCGTCCCCCGGGGCCGGGGCGCTGGGATATTCCCACAGCCCCGCCAGCAGCCCCTTCTCCGGCCGCCGCCGCAGGGCCACCCGTCCCTGGTGGAAGAGGAGGAACACCGTCCGCTCCTCCACCCGCCGGGCCTTCTTGGGGGCCTTCACCGGCAGCGTATCCGTCCGGCCCTCCAGCCGGGCCCGGCAGAACGCCCTGGCCGGGCAGAGACCGCACAGGGGCGCGCCGTTGGGCAGGCACACCAGGGCCCCCAGGTCCATCATGGCCTGATCGAAATCCCCCGGGGCCCGGCGGGGGATGACCCGGGCCAGGGCGGCGCGCATCCGGCGGCGGGTCTCCGGCCGGAGGATGTCCCCCTCGTCCCCAGTGAGCCGGGCGGTGACCCGGAGGACATTGCCGTCTACTGCGGGCTCGGGGAGGCCGAAGGCGATGGCGGCGATGGCCCCGGCGGTGTACTCCCCCACCCCCGGCAGGGCCAGGAGCCCCTCGTAGGTGTCGGGGAAGGCGCCGCCCAGCTGGTCCGTCACCACCCGGGCGGCCTTTTGCAGGTTCCGGGCCCGGCTGTAGTAGCCCAGCCCCTGCCAGAGCTTCATGAGCCGGTCCTCCTCCGCCCGGGCCAGGTCGGCCACTGTGGGCAGGGCCTCCATGAAGCGGGCGTAGTAGTCCAGCACTGCCGCCACCCGGGTCTGCTGGAGCATGACCTCCGATACCCAGACGTGGTAGGGGTCGCCCCGGTCCCCGCTGCCGGGCCGGGGCCGCCAGGGGAGGGCCCGGGCGTTGTCCCGGTACCACTCCAGCAGGGGGATGGGCAGCATTTCCAGTTCGTCCAAAAAAAGTCCTCCAGACGCCGGCCTCTCCCCGGCCGGCCTTTCGTTCCGGAGACATTATATCGGAAGCGCGAAAAAAATGCAATCCGCCCAGATAAAAACGGCCCCGCCGTGGGTCTAATGGGTGAGAGGAGGGATCGGGCATGACGGAGCAGCGGTATGCGGCGGAGGCAGAGGCCCTGCGGGAACAGCTCTACCGGACGGCGTACCTCTACCTGGGGGGCGCGTCCCAGGCGGTGGACGCGGTGGACGAGGCGGTATACAAGGGCCTGCGGGCCTGTGGGAAGCTGCGGGAAGAGCGGTACTTCTCCACCTGGCTCACCAGGATCCTCATCAACGTCTGCCACACCGAGCTGCGCCGCCGGCGGCGGCTGGCGCCCCTGGAGGAGCTCCCCGAGACGGCACAGGAGGCCTTCGACGCCCTCCCCCTGCGGGAGGCGGTGGGGCGGCTGCCCCGGGAGCTGAAGGACGTGATCGTCCTGCGGTATTTCACCGGGCTCACCCTGGCGGAGACCGCCCGGGCCCTGGACATCCCCCAGGGCACCGCGGCCTCCCGGCAGCGCCGGGCCCTGTCCCTGCTGCGGTTGGAGCTCACCGACGGAGAGGAGGCGGCGGATCGATGAATAGGAACGACGAGTACCGGGCGCTCCTGGCCGAGCTGCACGACGCGCCGAAGGAGCTTGCGGGCACGGCGGAGCGGGCCCTGGCCCGGGAGAGGCGGGCCCGCCGGGGGAAGTGGCTGGGCATCCCCCTGGCCTCCGTCGGGGGACTGGCCTCCGCCTTCGTGCTGCTGGTGAACTGCTCCCTGCCCTTCGCCCTGGCCTGCGGGCGGGTGCCGGGCCTCCGGGAGCTGGCGGCGGCGGTGGCCCTCTCCCCCAGCCTGAAGGCGGCGGTGGAGAACGGCTTCGTCCAGGCGGTGGGGCAGGAGCAGACGGAAAACGGCGTCACCCTCCGGCTGGAATACCTCATCCTGGACAGCGCCCAGATCAACTTCTTCTATACTGTCTCCGGCGCGGACTACGAGCGTTACCACATCTACCCCAGCATCTCCGGCCCCGACGGAGAGGAGCTGGAGGGCTATTCCATCATCAGCGGGGAGGCCGTCCCCGGTGAGCTGAGCGATCTCAACGTGAACTATGCCGGAGGGGACGAGCAGGTCCCCGAGGCCATCCGGCTCACCTGCGAGGTGACCGCCATGCCGGGACACCGCACGGAGCAGGCGGCGACCCCCGCCGACCAGAGCATCTGGGACGAGCCGGAGGACAGGTGGAGACCACAGACGGTGGCCACCTTCACCTTCGACCTGGAGCTGGACCCGGAGCTCATCGTCCCCAGCCAGATCCACCGCCTGGACCGGTGGGCGGAGGTGGACGGCCAGCGGCTCCTTTTCCGGGAGCTGGAGATCGATCCCACCCACGCCCGGCTCGCCGTGTCCACCGACCCGGAGAACACGGCCTGGCTCCGGGGACTGGAGTTCTATCTGATGGACGAGGACGGAGCGCGCTACGGCTCCGGGAGCAGGGCGGGGAGCGCGGGCCGTCTGGTCTCCAGCGGGGAAGACGGTACAGACGGCACGATCTACTACTACCTGGAGAGCAGCTTCTTCCAGGCGCCGGAGCACCTCACCCTGTATATCACCGGGGCAGAGTGGCTGGACAAGGGCAGGGAGTGGGCCGCGATAGACCTGGAGACCGGGGACGCCGAGGGGCTGCCGGAGGGCGTGGAGGTCGGATCCATCCAGCGCGCAGGAGAGGATGTCCGCTGTACGCTGACCTCTGAAGAGGTCAGTCAGCTCATCACCTGGAATTATCGGGACCCGGAGGGGGGAGAGCACCGCCTGGAGTCCATGGGGGTGAGCGCCTATGACAGCGAAGAGAGGGGAGGGGAAGAGGTCAGAGAGACCATGTTCACCCTTCAGGACTACCCCTGGGACGAGGTGGAGCTGGAGCTGAGGATCTCCAGGACATCTCGTCTGGAGGCGCCGTTGGAGGTCCCGCTGACCTGACGGAGCCCTATAGATAGGGATAGACAGGGCCCGGCGGCAGATGCCGCCGGGCCCTGTCCACATCTTCCACAAAACAGAGGAGAAGAGGGGCGTTTTCCCTGGATAGAGGGGAAAAACTGCAAAAGATCCTTGACAAATCCATATTTTCTTATATAATAATATAGCTTGTTCATAAAACAAGACATCCTTGCCCCTGCCGGAGCAGGGGCCATACGTCCATAAGGAGGTGCAAATAACATGGCAAAGATCAACGCGAACTACGAGGTGGCCTACATCCTCGATCCCAACCTGAGCGAGGAGGCTACCGCCGCTCTGGTGGCCAAGTTCAAGACCATGGCCGAGGCCCGGGGCACCGTGGCCGAGGTGGATGAGTGGGGCAAGCGCCGTCTGGCCTATCCCATCAACGACCTGAACGAGGGCTACTACGTCATCATGACCTTCACTGCCGACGCGGCGTTCCCCGCCGAGCTGGACCGTGTGATGCGGATCACCGACGGCGTGATGCGCTCCATGATCGTCTGCAAGGACGAGTAAAACGAAGAGGAGAAGGTCATGCTCAACAAGATCTTCCTCCAGGGGCGGCTGGTGGCCGACCCTGAAATGCGGCACACCCCCTCCGGGGTGGCCGTGACCTCCTTCCGTCTGGCGGTGGACCGGGACTTCAAGGACCGGGAGACCGGCGAGAAGAAGGCCGACTTCATCAATATCGTGGCCTGGCGGAGCACCGCGGAGTTCGTCTCCCGGTACTTCAACAAGGGCCGCATGGCCGTCGTGGACGGGCGTCTCCAGATGCGGGACTACACCGACCGGGACGGCAACAAGCGCACTGCCGCCGAGGTGGTGGCCGACAACGTCTATTTCGGCGATTCCCGCCGGGACGCAGAGGGCGGCGGCAGCTACGGCGGCTATGGCGGCGGATACAGCGGCGGCTATGCCGCGCCCGCTCCCTCCGCCCCCGCATCCGGCGCCGCGCCCGTCCCCCCGCCGGCCTATACCGCCCCCATGGGCGGCCAGTTCGCCGAGCTGGACGACGATGACGGCGAGCTCCCGTTCTGATCGGACGGGCGAACTTCTTTTCACTTTACTATAAGGAGGTATATACCATGCCTATGGATAGAGAGCGTCCCCGCGGCCGTAAGCGCCGCAAGGTCTGTAGCTTCTGCGTGGACAAGGTCGAGCACATCGACTACAAGGACTCCGCCAAGCTGCGCCGTTTCCTCTCCGAGCGTTCCAAGATCCTGCCCCGCCGGACCACCGGCACCTGTGCCATGCATCAGCGCCAGCTGACCAAGGCCATCAAGCAGGCCCGTCAGATCGCTCTGCTGCCCTTCGTCACCGACTGATAGAAGGCTCTTCCGGGCCGGTCCGCGAGGACCGGCCCGTTTTTTGCGCAAAGAGGCTCCCGCCCATCGGGCGGGAGCCTCTCCTGTCTGAGGGGGATCAGAGCCGCTTCTCCAGCTCGTCCCGGATGGCCTCCAGGAACTGGCGGCTGTTCAGGGTGACGGCGGGGACCTCTCCCTCCCACAGGCCGGCCAGGTCCTTGGTCATGGACCCGCCCTCGATGACGGCCAGGCAGGCCGCCTCCAGCTTGTCGCTGAACGAACACAGGGCGGGGATACCGTCCAGCTCGCCCCGCTTCCGGAGGGCGCCGGTCCAGGCGAAGATGGTGGCGATGGGGTTGGTGGAGGTCTCCTCCCCCTTGAGGTACTTGTAGTAGTGGCGGGTGACGGTGCCGTGGGCGGCCTCGTACTCATAGTTCCCGTCGGGGGAGACCAGCACGGAGGTCATCATGGCCAGAGAGCCGAAGGCGGTGGACACCATGTCGCTCATCACGTCGCCGTCATAGTTCTTGCAGGCCCAGATGAAGCCGCCCTCGCTGCGGATGACCCGGGCCACCGCGTCGTCGATCAGGGTGTAGAAGTACTCGATCCCCGCCTCCTGGAAGCGGGCGGCGTACTCGGTGTCGTAGATCTCCTGGAAGATGTCCTTGAAGGTGTGGTCGTACTGCTTGGAGATGGTGTCCTTGGTGGCGAACCACAGGTCCTGGCGGCTGTCCAGGGCGAACTGGAAGCAGGACCGGGCAAAGGAGGAGATGGAGGCCACGGTGTTGAACTGCCCCTGGAGGACGCCGGGGCCCCGGAAGTCGTAGATGGTCTGCCGCACGGCCTCGCCCTCCGCCGGGGTGAACACCAGCTCCGCCTTCCCGGGGCCGGGGACCTTGTACTCGGTGCTCTTGTACACGTCGCCGAAGGCGTGGCGGGCGATGGTGATGGGTCTCTTCCAGTTCTTCACCACCGGAGAGATCCCCTTCACCATGATGGGGGCGCGGAACACGGTGCCGTCCAGGATCGCCCGGATGGTGCCGTTGGGGGACTTCCACATCTGGGAGAGCTGGTACTCCTCCACCCGCTGGGCGTTGGGGGTGATCGTGGCGCACTTCACCGCCACGCCGTACTTCTTGGTGGCCTCGGCGGCGTCCACCGTCACCTGGTCCTTGGTGCGCTCCCGCTCGGGCAGGCCCAGGTCGAAGTAGAGGGTCTCGAGCTGGATATAGGGCTCGAGGAGGATCTTCTTGATGTCGGCCCACAGGATGCGGGTCATCTCGTCTCCGTCCATCTCCACCAGGGGAGTGGTCATCTTGATACGTTCCATAGCCGGCGGCCTCCTTATGCGATATACGGTCATCGCTGTCATGTCCTACCTATTATACACAGCCCGATGGAAAAAGACAAGACAGCACCCGCCCGGCCCCGGGCGCATAGGATGGACCGCGGCGGATGCTGCGACGAAGGGAGAGGAGCGTATGCACATGAGGAGAGGGGGGAGCGTCCCGCTGGCCGGGGCGCTGCTGGCGGTCCTGCTGGCCGCCCTGCTGGCCGCCCCGGCGGGGGCGATCCCGCCGGAGAGCGGGACACAGATGCGTGGGATGGACGTGAGCGTCTATCAGGGCGATGTGGACTTCCGGGCCGCGAAGGAGAGCGGCATCCAGGTGGTATATATCCGCGCGGGCTACGGAGACGATGGGGCCGACCCATACCTGCGGCAGCACTACGAGGGCGCCTCCGCCGCCGGGCTGAAGGTAGGGTTCTACTACTATATGGACGCGGAGTCCCCGGCCCAGGCCCGGCGGCAGGCCCGGCGGTTCGCCGCCCTGGTCCGGGATCTGCCCGCCGACTGCCGGCCGGTGATGGACTATGAGACCTTCGGGGACCTGTCCCCTTCGGAGGTGAGCGCCGTAGCGGCGGCTTTCCTGGAGGAGACGGCGGCTCTTCTGGGGCAGAGCCCCATGGTGTACACCGGGGCCTATGCCGCCGGGGCCCGCTTCGCGCCAGAGACCGGGGCATGGCCCCTCTGGGCGGCGGACTACGGGCCCGACGAGCCGGTGGTGGAGGCCAACTGGGCCGCTTGGACCGGCTGGCAGTACAGCGACCAGGGGCAGGTGCCCGGGGTGCGGGGCCGGGTGGATCTGGATCTCTTCACTTCCGGTGCCCTGCTGGGGGAGGGAGAGGCCCGGCCCGGCGGAGAGAGCTTCTCCTACACCGTCCGGCGTGGGGACACCCTGTGGGGGATCGCCCGGCGGTATCACACCACGGTGGGGGATCTGGCCCGGCGGAACAGGGTCGCCGATCCCTCACTGATCTATCCCGGTCAGGTGCTCCAGATCCCCTATACGGGGACAGAGACGGCGGAGACATACACCGTGGAGCGGGGAGATACCCTGTGGGGGATCGCCCGGGAGCACGGCACCACGGTGGAGGCGCTGGCAGAGCGCAACCAGCTGGCCGACCCGGACCTCATCTATCCCGGACAGGTCCTCCGCCTTCCGGCCTGAGCCCCCAGGGACGAAAAGCCCCCGCATACGGTATCCGCATGCGGGGGCGTACGATCAAGCCTGGAGCCCCTGGCTCCTGGCCAGGGTGAGGATCAGGTCCACGGCCTTGTCAAGACCAATCGTGCTGTCGATGGAGAGGAGGTAGTTCTCCGCCTTTCCCCAGGTCCGGTCGGTAAAGTGCTCGTAATAGGAGGCCCGCTGCTTGTCCTGCTTGAGGACATAGGAGCGCAGGTCGGGGGCGTCGATCTTATACTCCTCCTTGGCACGGAAGATGCGCTCGTCCAACGGGGCGTGGATGAAGACGCTCAGCAGCCCCTCGTGGCTCCGCAGCACATAGTCGCCGCAGCGCCCCACGATGACGCAGGGGCCCTCGGCGGCCACCCGGCGGATCACATCCGACTCGGCCAGGAAGACCTGGTCGGTGACCGGCAGGCTGTGGGTGCTCATGTAGAGGCTGTAGAGGAAGCTGCTGGTCCGCTTCTGCTCTGCCTGCTGGATGAACTCGTGGGAGAAGCCGGTCTCCTTGGCCACGAGGTCGATGACCGCCTTATCATAGAAGGGGATGTTCAAAGCGGCCGCCACTTTCTGGGCGACCAGCCGGCCGCCGGAGCCGAACTGGCGGGCGATGGTGATGACGGGGTGCGACATATCCATACCTCCTTTATTCAGACAGCCCCGCCGGGATACAGGCGGGGCGGGGGAGGGCCCGCCGGGAGGACACCTCCCCTGCACCTCCAGTATACCACACAGGGAGGAGAAAAGCTATCCCGGGATGAAAAGACCTGCTCCAGGCGGCAAAGGGGATGCCAGACATCTGCGGGCATATCTGAAAAACGAGAGATCCGGCGTGGAACAGGCCGTTCCTACGGGCCTGGGATCGTGATAAAATGGAAGGACCTATCTGGAGAAAGGATGGAGGGCTATGGATCGTAGGATACGGAGATGGAAACTGTCGGACGCGAAAGATCTGTCGGCGATCCTCTCCAGCGGAAGGATACAGCAGGGCCTCAGGGATGGAGTGCCATATCCCTATACAGAACAGGATGCGGTGCGCTATATCTCTGCGGTGCTCTCTGCAGACACAGACAGGATATTTGCGTTCGCCATCACAGTAGACGGTAAGGTGGCCGGCAGTATCGAGGCCGTCCGCCAGAGGGACGTGCACCGGCTGACCGCCGAATTGGGGTATTACATCGCGGAAGAGCATTGGGGGAAGGGGCTCGGGACAGAGGCGGTCGAACAGATCTGCGGATATATTTTTGACAACACCGATATCCTCCGTATCTATGCGGAGCCGTTCGCGTTCAACTCCGCTTCTTGCCGGGTGCTCGAAAAAGCGGGGTTCCAGTACGAAGGCACATTGAGGAGCAACGCTGTCAAGAATGGGGAAGTGACCGATATGAAGATGTATTCGATCCTAAGGCCGGAGGTACGTCCGCCTGTTTGGTGAGAGCTCGGGCCCGGAAGATGGGGAGAGCTGTCATTGAAAGGACCCAGTGTGGACCTGAAAAGGCGGTGCGGTCGCCTGAAGCCCATCCCTACAGTGCGGCGGCATATCCTGCTCACCGCTGGCGGCGCTGCCAAGTCTTGGGGCCCTCCGTCTCTCTCGATAGGAGAGCGGCACACAGGCGCAGCCCGGCCATCTGCTGCGCCAAGCCTCCGTATGGGGCAGCTCCACCGGCAAAGCGCACGGTACCTTACGAGGAGAGCTGGAGGAGCGGTAGACGGGCAGAGCAGCTCCGGGCCTGTCCCAAAACAGCGGTATGCGCCCTGCTGCCGGGCGCATACCGCTGTTCGTCCGTCATCTGCGGTTTCGGCCGCGTGGGGAGCGCTCTCTCAGGACCGGGCAACGCCCTCATCCCGGGCAGCCTGGGCCACCGCCTGGGCCACGGCGTCGGCCACCGTCTTATCCAGCACAGAGGGGATGATGCAGCCGGCGCTGAGCTGATCGTCGGGGATCAGGCCGGCGATGGCCTTGGCCGCGCGGATCTTCATGCCCTCGGTGATGTCCCGGGCCCGGACCATCAGGGCCCCCTTGAACACCCCCGGGAAGACCAGCACGTTGTTGATTTGATTGGGGAAGTCGCTCCGGCCGGTGCCCACCACGGCGGCCCCGCCCCGCTTGGCCTCGTCGGGCCAGATCTCGGGCACCGGGTTGGCCATGGGGAAGACGATGCCCCGGTCCATGGTGGAGACCATCTCGGCGGTGACCAGGCCGGGCCGGGACACCCCGATGAAGGCGTCCGCCCCCCGCAGGGCGTCGGCCAGGGTGCCGTGGAGATGCTCCGGATTGGTGACGTGGGACATCTCCTCCTGGCCGGGGTTGAGCCCCTCATCCCCCTCGCAGATGATGCCGTTGATGTCGCAGAGGACGATGGAGCCGAAGCCCATGGACAGCAGCAGCTTGGCGATGGCGATGCCGGCGGCCCCCGCCCCGTTGATCACGATGCGCAGCTTCCCCATCTCCTTGCCGGTGACCTTCACCGCGTTGAGCAGGGCGGCGGCCACCACGATGGCGGTGCCGTGCTGGTCGTCGTGGAACACGGGGATGTCGCAGACCTCCTTCAGGCGGCGCTCCACCTCGAAGCACCGGGGGGCGGCGATGTCCTCCAGATTGATGCCGCCGAAGCTCTTGGAGATGAGGGCGATGGTCTCTACCAGCTTGTCCACGTCGTGGGTGTCCACGCACAGGGGGAAGGCGTCCACCCCGGCGAACTCCTTGAAGAGGGCGCACTTGCCCTCCATCACCGGCATCCCGGCGGCGGGGCCGATGTCCCCCAGGCCCAGCACGGCGGAGCCGTCGGTGATCACCGCCACCAGGTTGCTCCGGCGGGTGAGGGCGAAGGACTTCTCATAGTCCGCCTGGATCTCCCGGCAGGGCTGGGCCACACCGGGGGTGTAGAGGAGGGACAGGTCCTCCCGGGTCTCGATATGCTTCCGGGCCACCACCTCGATCTTGCCGTGGAGGGCGTAGTGGAGGTCCAGAGCCTGCTTGCTGATCTCATCCATGGGTCGTACATCCTTTCAATATGTCTGTGTCAGTGAGAGGGCTCACACCATCTCTTCCGGGCGGAAGACCTGGTCGAAGCGCTCCGGGGTCAAGAAGCCCAGCTTCACGCAGGCATCTTTGAGGGAGATGCCCTCAGCGTAGGCCAGCTTGGCGGTCCTGGCGGCGTTGTCATAGCCGATGTAGGGGTTGAGGGCGGTGACCAGCATCAGGGAGCTGTGCAGGTTGTGGCGGCACTTCTCCCGGTCGGCGGTGATGCCGGCGGCGCAGTTGCGGTCGAAAGAGACCATGCAGTCGGCCAGGAGCCGGGCGGACTGGAGGAAGTCATAGGCGCACACGGGCATGAACACGTTGAGCTCGAAGTTGCCCTGGCTGGCGGCCATGCCCACGGCCACGTCGTTGGCCATCACCTGGACCGCCACCATGGTCACCGCCTCGCACTGGGTGGGGTTCACCTTGCCCGGCATGATGGAGGAGCCGGGCTCGTTGGCGGGGATGCGGATCTCCCCCAGGCCGCACCGGGGGCCGGAGGAGAGCCAGCGCACGTCGTTGGCGATCTTCATGAGGTCGGCGGCCAGGGCCTTCAGGGCCCCGTGGGCGAAGACCAGCTCGTCCTTGCTGGTGAGGGCGTGGAACTTGTTTGGCGCGGTGACGAAGGGGCGCCCGGTGAGGCGGGCCACCTCCTCCGCCACCCCCTCGGCGAAGCCGGCGGGGGCGTTGAGGCCGGTGCCCACTGCCGTGCCCCCCAGGGCCAGCTCATGGAGACCGGGGAGGGCCGCCCGGATCAGCGCGGCGTCCCGCTCCAGGGAGCTCCGCCAGCCGCTGATCTCCTGGCCCAGGGTGATGGGCACCGCGTCCTGGAGGTGTGTGCGGCCGGACTTCACCACGCCGGCGTTCTCCCCCTCCAGCCTGCGGAAGGTGGCGGTCAGGCCCTCCAGAGCGGGGAGGACCCCCTCCTCCAGGGCGGTGACGGCGGCGATGTGCATGGCCGTGGGGAAGGTGTCGTTGGAGCTCTGAGACATGTTCACATGGTCATTGGGGTGGAGGAGTTTTTCCCCGGCCAGTTCATTGCCCCGGTTGGCCACCACCTCGTTGACGTTCATATTGGACTGAGTGCCCGAGCCGGTCTGCCAGACCACCAGGGGGAAGTCACCATCCAGCCCGCCTGTCAGTATCTCGTCGCAGGCGGCGCAGATCCAGCGGCACCGCGCCTCGTCCAGCTTGCCCAGCTTTCGGTTGGTCAGGGCCGCCGCCTTCTTCAGCACCCCGAAGGCACGGATGATCTCTTCGGGCATCTTCTCCGTACCGATGCGGAAGTTCTGATAGCTCCGCTGGGTCTGGGCGCCCCAGTAGCGGTCCGCCGGGACCTGCATCTCCCCCATGCTGTCCCGCTCTATGCGATATCCTTCCATAAGTCCCCTCTTTTCTGGAATGTCCTGTGATGCCCTTCTTTTATACCACATTTTCCCCCTCTCCGCTACTCTTTTTCATAGGATGAGAAAATGCGGCGATCCGACGCGCCGGGCCTCATCTCGCAGGCGGAAGGGAGAGAATGTAGGTTTGTCAAACATATTGGACGGCGAACTCGTTAGGAGAGGACCAGTCAAGCGGTCTCATAGGGAAGTCGTTAGAGCGGCGGTTATGGACAGCGAGCTGCTTGGCGAAGTCATCGAGGGAGTAGAAA
>DWZK01000081.1 GCA_019117605.1 Candidatus Intestinimonas stercoravium
CCACAGGGAACACCGAGCCCGGGACTGATCGGAGCGTCATCCGAGATACCTCCTTTTTATGCCCACAGAGGGCCGTATCGGGTCACGACGGGGTCTGCGCCAGTCCCGCCGCCGGAGAGGGGGCCTGCTTCCCCAAAGAGAGCACGGCCTCGTGCAGACGGCGCAGCAGCCGGATGTACTGGATCAGATAGGCGGAGAAGATCACGAGGTCCCCCTCCGCACAGGCTACGGAGGGCTCCTCTAAGGGGAAGTCTCCCGGGAGCCGTCCGCCGGCCTGATCCCGCATCAGCGCCAGATGCGCCCGCTCCGCCTGTTCCAGAAGGGCAAGGCTCTCCTGATATCCGGGGAGCTGCAGGCGCTCCGGCGGGAGATCCTTCAGCGAGAGGAGCATATCCTCACGGATATCCAGCAGCTGGTATACGATATGGATCGCTGTCAGGGCCTCCGGCGTACGCTTGTGCCGCTTGAGGCCCTTCTTATCGTCCTGGGCCAGGAAGGGGATGTCCACGCTGAGGAGCTGCTTGCAGCGGCGGTATTCCTCCGCCTGCTCGCTGTCCATGTCGAATACAGGATCCGTGCGCCGCTGTAAAGAGAGCTCTGTGCAGCGGAGGCCCCGGCGGAGCGCCTCTTGATAGCGGTCGCGCTGCGGCATGATGACGAAATTGACCACATAGCCGATCACCCCTCCGGCCACACAGTGGAGCACCCGGTACGGGAGCATCTCCAGCCCGGTGAGGACCCCGATGGCGATGATGAAGGTGGCGTTGGCAAGGGTGGCGTTGAGGGGCGAGAATCGATATTTGTAGTTGATGGGCATGCCCACAGCTATCCCAAAGAGGGAAGCCGCCGTGAAGATGGCGATATCGGGCACAGGCAGGCGGAGCCAGTATTTACAGGGCAGGACGATCACCAGGACCAGCGCTCCCTGGACCACCTGCACCAGTACGCGCCGGGCGGCGTACCGCAGGCTCCCGCAGTACCCACGATCCACATAGAGGAAGAGGTTCGCGGTCACCACGGCGGTGACGCTGTAGATATCCCCCACCAGGCAGGAGTACACCGCGGATATCAGCGTACACAAAAACAGCTTCACGATGAGTTCTTTGTTGATCTGCGACATCTCGCGGTAGGCCCGCAACAACATGCGTACAGCTCCTTATCTCTTGTCCTTCATATCTTTCTGCCGGGAGCATGGCGGGGGGCGGGACAGGCGGGCCGCCGGCGCTCAGCCGTACATGACGCCGGCGGGCACCGGCTGCTCCGCCGCGTTCCGGTCCACCCAGGCCATCTGTTCCAGTATGGTGAGGGGCGGAAGGTCTTTCGGGAAGCTCCGCGCGGCCTGCTGCGCCAGTTTCCAGAAATGGTTTCGGTCATCTTTCGGAAGGGGCAGATGGTACAGGAATACGCGCTGGGGCGCGAGCCGCCGCAAGAACGCCTGGCCGCTGGCGGAGACCGCTTGATAGAGCCCGATGAAAGCCGCTGTGACGGTCCCTCCGTGATAATAGCGGAAGAAGTCCGCGTCCGCAGGCCCCAGGACGGCGTCCCCGGCCAGGAAAAAGTCCTCCCCCCGGGTGTGGAGCAGATACGAGCGGTGGGGGACGTCCCGAAAGCGGGGCCCATCGTGGATGGAGGTCCTGGAGAGGATGTAGGCGTGCCCGATGCGCAGCCGCGAGGCGCCGCTGCAGATCGGGCGCAGCATCCCGGCAGGGCTGTCGAGCCCCGGCGCACAGATCGGGAGCCGGTCCCGCTCCCACACCATCCTGGTCAGATCTCCGTCGAAGTGATCCGGGTGGAGGTGGGTGAACAAGAGACCGTCCAGGTGGGCAAAGCAGCCGGTACCGCTCTCGGCGGCCTGCTCCATGGCGGGGGGAAGGTCGGAAAACCCGACTGCACGCCCCCGGTACAGCCCGTCCACCATCAGCCCCATGTCTCCATCCCAGAAATAGAGCCCCGCGTTGGCGGAGTGGAATATCTTCGTCTTCATGGTGCCTCTCTCTGCCCCCTCGCTCTGGACAGGCCCCGCCGGAAGGACCGGCGGCATGGCCCTCTTACTGCAAAAGGATGGAGACGAACGTCTCCAGGTCCATATGGTTGAAGTAGTCGGAGATGCGGACCGTGCGCAGGCCCTCCAGGAGCGCGTCCTCCCGCAGCGGCAGCCCCTCCAGACGGGCGGTCAGCTCCGCCGGATCTCCGTCTCCAAAATAGTCCCCGTGGAAGTCGATGCCGCGGATGATGCCGTCCTCCACGTTCATGCGGACCTCGATCCGGCCGCAGCCCTCCACCCTGCGGGCTTTCTGTATCTGGAACTTGGGGGAGGCCCCGTAGTTCCACTCCCATTTGGCATAGCGCGCGTCCCGCAGCTGCTCCACCGCCGCCAGATCGGCCGCTGTGAGCACCTGCTCCTCCATGTCGAACTCCCGGAACATATGGGACACCAGTGCCGACTCGAAGGCCGCCAGGGTCATCCCCTCCGGGGCATAGGGCCGGATGTTGGTGACCCGGCTGCGCACGGATCTGATCCCCTTGGATACGATCTTATCCGAAGGGACCCGCAGGGCCCGCCCCACCACATCCAGGTCGGAGTCGAACATCAGGGTACCGTGGTGCATGACCCGTCCCTGTTTCATGTATTGGGCGTTTCCGGAGAACTTCTTCCCGTCTATCAGGATATCGTTGCGCCCGGAGATCTGGGCGGATACGCCGATCTCCTCCAGGGCCCGGACCACCGGGCGGCAGAACAGCGCGAAGTCGAACTGCCCTCCGCTCTCGCAGTCTGTGATGAACGTGAAGCAGAGATTGCCCAGGTCGTGATAGACCGCACCACCGCCGGACAGCCTGCGCACGACCTGGATGCCGTGTTCTTTTACATAGGCGGCGTCGATCTCCTCCACGGTGTTCTGGTGTTTCCCCACCACGATGGTATGGTCATTCTGCCAGAGCATGAAGTACCCCCAGGAGCGGTCCAGGGAGTCGAATACATATTGCTCCAGCGCCAGGTTGAAATAGGGGTCAATGCAGGGGCTCCTGATGTATTTCATCCGCATGAGGCGGATCCTCCTCTCCGTTGTCCAAAAGCTGGGAAAAGGATGTGATGTACTGTTCAGCCAGAGCCCGGATCGCTCCCTCCTCCGACTGGGAGAAGCGGTCGCAGACCGCAGTCACCCGGAAGCCCGCCCCTGCCGCAGTGCGGATGGCGTGCAGGGAGTCTTCGAAGACCATGGTCCGTTCCTGGCTGGTCCCCAGAAGGTCCAGCGCCTTCCAGTAGATGTCCGGACGGTCCTTTCCGTGGCCCGCTTCACGGCAGGTGAGGATGGCGTGGAAGAGCTCCGTCAGGCCGAGCCGCCGGAGCGCGGGCTCGAACAGCGCGCGGTCTGTGGCGGTGGCGATGCAGAGCCGTACGCCCGCCGCCCGCATCCGGCGCAAGAGCTCCAGGCATCCCGGCTTGAGGACGGCGGAACTGCGGTAGTTTTCCGCCATGAGCCTGTAGAGCTCCGCTGTGATATCCTCCTTGGATGCCGGGATGTCGTACTCTTCCAGGATCAGGTCCGCCCACTGCCAGGCCTGCAGAGGCTTCAGCTTTTGCAGGAACTCCGATGATGGCGTGACGCCCTGCCCCATCAGATAGCGCCGCCCCGCCTCGAACCAAAGCCCTATGGAGTCCAGCAGAGTCCCGTCCAGATCGAAGATGGCACCGTCCAGTTCCACAGGATCCCCCCTATTTCATGATCATAGATAATCATAGATCGACGACCGCCCTGTTGTCCAGTCATCTGTTGTCATCGATCATTAAAAAAGCGTTTTTTTCATTATAGCAACTGGAGCGTGATGGCGTAATGGTGCCCGTTGCCAGAAGATGAACAGTGGCTTTGTACGCTGGATACGAATGCTGTAAAAGGGCAAGATCTGCCCCCTTTTGCGTACGTGAAGATCGATCGCGATTGCTCGATTCATAGGGGAAAACACCGTTAGTATCCATCGTACAAAAAAGAGATTTCAAAACTGTTCCAAAGTATCATCATTTTTCGATGTGCAACTATTATAATTTTTGCGTGTAAAGCAAGTGAATCCATGTTCTATTTGTACAACACCAAAAATGGGTCAGAAAGGGAGTAATATATCATGAGTTTCCCGCGCTTGTTCACACCTGGCCAGATAGGACGACTGACAGTGAAAAATCGGGGCATCATGGCGCCCATGAGCACCGGCTTTGCCAACCACGACGGCACCCCCTCCCCCCGGATGATCCGTTACTATGAAGAGCGGGCCAAAGGAGGCGTGGGAGCCATCATCACAGAGTATATGGGCGTGGATGATGTGGACAGCGTCGTCTCCGATCACCAGCTCATGGCAGCCCGCAACTTCCAGATCTCCGCTTTGGAGCAGCTCACAGAAGCGGTCCATCGCCACGACTGTCTGGTGTTCGCCCAGCTGCACCATGGAGGCAATACCGCCGATCCCGCTCTCAGCGGCCGGCAGCCCCTCAGCCCCAGCGACGCGCCGGCCTCGCCCGGACGGACGGTGCCCCGCCCCATGACGGCAGATGAGATCCACACTGTCGTGGACAAATTCATCCAGGCAGCAGAGCGGTGCAAAAAGGCAGGGTATGACGGGGTGGAGATCCACTGCGCCCACTCCTATCTGCTGGGGCAGTTCCTGAGCCCCTATTATAACAAGCGCACCGACGACTATGGGGGCAGCCTGGAGGACCGTGTGCGGATCGTGGAGGAGATCATCCGGGGCATCCGGGCCAAGCTGGGGGCGGCTTATCCCATCCTGGTCCGGATGAGCGGTGATGAGCTCACCCCCGATGTGCCCGGGACCCTCACCCTCCAGGATGGTCTGGAGATCGCCCAGCGCCTGGAGCAGATCGGCATCGACGCCCTGGACATCAGCAACGGGAGCTCTCTCAATCCCAACGCGAACTGCGACCCCTACTCCTATCAGCCCGGCTGGAAAAAGCACATCGCCGCCGCCTACAAGGCCGCGGCGAAGATCCCCGTGATCGCCACCAATACGATCAAGACGCCGGAGTTCGCAGAGTCTCTGCTGGAAGAGGGCGTCTGTGACTTCGTCGGGCTCGGCCGTTCGCAGTTTGCAGACCCCCACTTCATGAACAAAGCAAAAGCTGGAAAAAGCGACCAGGTCCGGAATTGCATCGGCTGCATGTACTGCCGGGAGCGGGTCGTGGCCCAGCGCCTGCCGGCGGCATGTGCGGTGGACCCCCTGACCGGGCGAGAGTACTGCTTGGGGGATCTGAAGAAAAATGGTGCCGGCCGCCGCGTGGCCGTCATCGGAGGAGGACCTGGGGGCATGGAGGCGGCCCTGGTCCTGGCCAAGCGCAAGTTTGATGTGACCCTTTTTGAGAAAGAGGCGGCCCTCGGCGGCACGCTGAATCTTGCTGACAAACCGCCGTTCAAAGGGACCATCACCAGGCTCACGAGCGCGATGTCCGCAGAACTGGAAGCGGCAGGGGTGCATGTGCAGCTCGGTACCACGGCGACCCCCGATCTTATGGACAGCTTCGCACCTGCAGCGATCTTTTTGGCCAGCGGCGCGGCCCCCATCATCCCCCCCATCCCCGGGATCAAGAATGAAAGAGTATGGAGAGAATGAGCGGAAGATCGCAGAGTTCGTCTATAAAGAGATGTGCGACGGCTGCTGCATCCAGATCGGCACCGGAGGCGTCCCCACCGCCATCGCGGCCCTGCTGGCCGAGTCCGACCTGAAGGATCTCGGCGTCCATACAGAGCTGCTCTCGGACAGCATCATGATTCTGGAGCAGAAGGGCCTGATAACAGGCGCCAAGAAGTCCATCCAAAAGGGGCTGATGACGACCTCTATCCTGAACGGCACAGCGGAATTCATGGAGTATGTCAAAGAGAACAGGGAAAAGTTCTACATGGCTCCCTCTGATTATGTCAATGACCCCCATGTGGTGGGGCAGCTGGACGATTTCATCTCAGTCAACGGTATCCTGGAGATCGACCTGCAGGGCCACGTCAACTCGGAGAGCATCCAGACCAAGCAGATCTCCGGCACCGGCGGACAGCTGGACTTCGTCATGGGCGCCTACCGCTCCAAGGGCGGCAAGTCGATCCTGTGCTGCAACTCGACCTACCGGAAAAAGGATGGGACCGTGGCGTCCAAGATCCACGCGACCCTGCCGGAGGGCGCCTCCTGCACCGTCCCCCGTGCGGCCGTACAGTACGTCTGTACTGAGCAGGGCATCGTGGATCTGAAAGGCAAGAACATCTGGGACCGCGCGGAGCTGCTGATCAGCATCGCCCATCCCGACTTCCGGGACGGGCTGGTCGCAGAGGCCGAGCGGCTGGGGATCTGGAGGCCCAGCAACAGGCGGTGAACCTCAGGACATCAAAGTCTGAAACTATAGAGCGGGAAAGGAGCTTACAGTATGGAAAACTATCTCCTGATGACGGAAGAGCAGAGAGAACTGGTGACGACCCTGCGGGGGATCCTGAAAAAGGAGCTGGAGCCCATCGTCGCGGAGTATGACGAAAAGGGCGAATACCCCATGCATGTACATAAGATCCTCTGCGACGCGGGGTTCAACGCCATCGCGATCCCGGAGCAGTACGGCGGCCTCGGCCTGGACCAGGTCACCTGCGCCCTGCTGAACGAGGAGATGGGCAAAGTGGACGCCGGATTCGGCTGTTCCTTCAGCTTTGCCAGCGGCGGCATCAAAACGGTCCTGCTGGCCGGCACCGAGGAGCAGAAGCAGTACTATGCGGACCGCATCCTCAGCGGCGGCATCTCCTGTACCTGCATCACCGAGGCCGACGCCGGCTCCGACGTAGCCGCCGTCCGGACCACCGCCGTAAAGGACGGGGACGACTACATCCTGAACGGGACCAAGACCTTCATCTCCAATGGTCCCATCGCGGACACGTTCACGGTCCTCGCTGTGACGGATAAGGAGAAGGGCACCCACGGTATGTCCATCTTCATCGTGGAGAAAGAGCGGGGCGTCAAGGTGGGCAAGAAGGAGAACAAGATGGGCATCCGCCTCTCCCCCACCTCGGAAGTGGTCCTGGAGGATGTCCGCGTGCCCGCCAAGAACATGGTGGGCCCTGAGGGCGAGGGCTTCAAGATCTTCATGCGCTCTCTGGGCCGCTCCCGCCCCCTGGTGATGTCCATCGGCGTGGGCATCGCCCAGCGCGCCCTGGACCTGGCGACGGACTACGCCAAGACCCGCAAGACCTTCGGGAAGCCTATCATCGAGAACCAGGGCGTCTCCTTCCTCCTGGCGGACATGGAGATCCAGATCCAGGCCGCCAGGAACCTGGTGCTCTATGCCGCCCGCTGCATGGACGTGGGCGCAGATATCACCTCGGCCAGCGCCTGCGCCAAGGCTTTCGCCTCCGACACCGCCATGAAGGTCACCACAGATGCGGTCCAGGTGTTCGGCGGATACGGCTACAGCCGGGAGTACCCGGTGGAGAAGCTCATGCGGGACGCCAAGATCTTCTCCATCTTCGAGGGGACGAACCAGATCCAGCGCGTCATTTTGAGCGGATACCTGAAGAAGCAGCACTAAAGGCTCGCAACTGTGAGCGGCCTTGCACAGATGGCTCCCCCCTTCTGTGCAAGGCCGCTCGCATCTCTTATCAGGCTCTCGCTGCGGACGGCCCTCCCCGGTCATCCGCTGGGCATAGATAAAGACCGCCCCCCGGCGCAGCATATGCTTCGCTGCGCCAGGGGGCGGTCTATCCTGTGCGCTCCTCCGCTACCTCAGGCCATAGAGGCCAGGACGGCGTCGGCCAGGGCGTCCACGGCGCCGGCCTGGTCGTCCCGCAGGGCGGAGGTCACGGTGAGATCGGCGTCCAGGACGGTCATCTCCTTCATGCCCTCCAGCTCCTTGCGCATGAGGTCGCCGGACTTGCAGGCCCAGGAGCCGTTCTCCACGACGGCGAAGGTCCGCTTCTGGAGGTTGAGCGCCTTCATGTCGGCCAGGTAGCTGTGCATGGGCGGATAGATGCCCAGATTATAGGTCACAGAGGCCAGGACGATGTGGCTGTACTTGAAGCTCTCGGCGATGAGCTGGGAGACATGGGTGTTGGACACGTCGTAGACGGCCACGTTGGTCATGCCCTTCTCGCAGAGCCGGGCGGCCAGGGCCTGGGCAGCTGCCTCGGTGTTGCCGTACATGGAGCCGTAGACGATGAGCACGCCCTTCTCCTCGGGCTGGTAGGTGGCCCAGTGGATGTGCTTGTCCATGAAGTAGCCCAGGTCCTTCCGCCACACGGGGCCGTGGAGCGGGCAGATCGTCTTGATGTCCAGGCCCTCCGCCTTTTTGAGCAGGGCCATCACGTTGGCGCCGTACTTGCCCACGATGTTGGTGTAGTACCGGCGGGCGTCGTCGATCCAATCCCGGTCGAAGTCCACCTCGTCGGCGAAGAGCTTGCCGTCCAGGGCGCCGAAGGTGCCGAAGGCGTCGGCGGAGAAGAGGATGCCGTCGGTGGTGTCGAAGCTCACCGCCACCTCGGGCCAGTGGACCATGGGGGCGGTCAGGAAGGTGAACTGATGGCGGCCGGAGGACAGAGCGTCCTTATCCTTGACCTGGATGCACTCGTGCCCGTCCACGTGGAAGCCGAACTGGCGCATGAAGGCGAAGGCTTTGGCCGTGGCCACGATCTTCACCTGGGGATAGCGGATCAGGATCTCCTCCACGGAAGCCCCGTGGTCGGGCTCCATGTGGTGGATGACCAGATAGTCCAGGCTCCGGCCGGCCAGCACATGCTCCACGTTCTCCAGATACTGGCGGCAGGCGGACCAGTCCACCGCGTCGAAGAGCACGGTCTGCTCGTCCAGGAGCAGATAGGAGTTATACGATACTCCCCTGGGGATGGGGTGCACGTTCTCGAAGAGGGCGAGACGGTGGTCATTGGCGCCGACCCAGTAGAGATCGTCGGTGACTTTCCTCACACTGTACATGAAAGGTTCCTCCTTACATCGGATATTTGCGCTCGTACACGTCTGGTGCCGGCGGCATCACCGTCGGCGTACCTATTTTATCATAGAGTTTCACAAATGCAAGGGTCAGACCAATTTCTTTTTCTCACCGGGCCGGTCACTTCCACAGCTCTTCAGGATAGAGCCCTTCTCCGGTCATGCGCCGGATGGCCGCCACCACCGTGGGCTTGTCCTGCTGGTAGGTCACTCCGTACCAGCGGTCATGGCTGCGGAGCACCTTCACCCGCGCCTTTCCCTCGTCGATGAGGGCGCTCACCACGCTGGGCAGGAAGTACTCCCCCTTCAGGGGATCCTCCGCCAGGGCCCGGTCCAGGAAGGCGGGGAAGCGGCGCTCCGCCTCCCGGAGGAAGCTGGGCTGGAAGCCCCACAGGTTCATGGAGACGACGGCGTCCCCCGGCAGGCGCTCCCAGGTGGCCCCGCCGTCCTCGGTGAAGCGGGCGTCCGCCCCGTCCTTCTCGATGTGGGTCCGCTCGGTCACTGTCTGGAGGTAGCCCTCCCCGTCCGACCGGCAGATGCCCCGGGCCACCTGGCCGTGCTCCGTCACCGTGTTGCCCAGGAGGTAGCCCACCATGGCATACTCGTACTTCTCCCCGTCCGGGTGGGCGCACAGGTAGTCGTAGATCTCCCGGAAGGCCTCGGGCCCGTAGTAGTCGTCGGAGTTGATCACCGCGAAGGGGCCGTCCACCGCCTTCCGTGCGGCCAGGACGGCGTGGCAGGTGCCCCAGGGCTTCACCCGCCCCTCCGGCGGGCGGTAGCCCTCCGGCAGGTCTTCCAGGGACTGATAGACGTACTTGACCTCCATGGCCCGGGAGAGGCGGTCCCCGATCCCCGCCCGGAAGCTCGCTTCGATCTCCGGCTTGATGACGAAGACCACCGTCTCGAACCCCGCCCGCCGGGCGTCATAGATCGAGTAGTCGATGATCAGCTGTCCGTGCTCCCCCACCGGGTCCAGCTGCTTGAGCCCGCCGTAGCGGCTGCCCATCCCCGCGGCCATGACCACCAAAGCTGGTTTCTTCATATCCTGTTCACCTCATCATATATGTTCTGGTCTTCTCCCTGGCATCATAGCACATCTTCCCCCTTTCCGCAATCGCGGAGGGGGCGGACGGGCCCCGTAAGGCCGGAAAAGCCGGCCATCCTGTTGTTATGACAACAGACTTTTCCCGCTGGACATGAGAAGATAGGCCCAGAAAACGCTGTGCCCCGCCGGGGCCGGAAAATGGAGGATACGACTATGGAGCGCAAGATCATCAAGATAGACGAGGCGAAGTGCGACGGCTGCGGCCTGTGCGCCGCCGCCTGCCACGAGGGGGCGATCGGCATGGTGGAGGGGAAGGCCCGCCTGCTGCGGGAGGACTACTGCGACGGGCTGGGGGACTGCCTGCCCGCCTGCCCCACCGGGGCCATCTCTTTCGAGGTGCGGGAGGCCCCCGCCTACGACGCCCAGGCCGTGAAGGCCGCTCAGGAGGCCAAGCGGGCCCAGAGCGCCCCTCTCCCCTGCGGCTGCCCGGGGAGCCAGGCCCGGACCATCCGGCGGCAGGCCGTCCCCGCCTCCGGGACCGGGGCGGGCCCCATCGCCAGCCGCCTGTCCCAGTGGCCGGTGCAGATCGAGCTGGCCCCGGTGAACGCCCCCTGGTTCCAGGGCGCCCGGCTCCTGGTCGCCGCCGACTGCACCGCCTACGCCTACGGGGACTTCCACCGGGACTTCATCCAGGACCGGATCGTCCTCATCGGCTGCCCCAAACTGGATGCGGGGGACTATGCCGAGAAGCTCACCGCCATCCTGGCACAGAACGATATCCGCAGCGTCACCGTGGTGCGGATGTCCGTCCCCTGCTGCGGCGGCATCCAGGACGCCGTCCGCCGGGCCCTGGCCGCCAGCGGCAAGACCATCCCCTGGCAGGTGGTGGTCATCGGCACCGACGGCAGCCGGATGGAGCTTTAAAGAGGGGCCTCCCGCCTTGACAGCTGCCCGGAAAGCAGGTATCATGGTCTTCCAGACGTCCCGGATACCGGGCTGTCGACAGATACAGAAAGGATGAGCGCCATGGCCGAGCAGAAGGAGCCCTATTGGGCCGGGAAAGCCTACGCCTTCTTCTCCCACAAGGACTGTGAGTTCTTCCCCTGCCACCCCACCCAGCATCCGGAGGACTTCAACTGCCTGTTCTGCTACTGCCCCCTGTATGCCCTGGGCTCCAAGTGCGGCGGCAACTTCCGCTATACGGAGAGCGGCATCAAGGATTGCAGCCAGTGCATGGTCCCCCATAAGCGGGAGAACTACGGCTACATCACCGGCAAGTTCCAGGAGATCGTGGACAAGATGGCGGAGGACCGGGAAAAAGCGGACTGACCCCTCCCACGGACACAGCAGGCGGCCCCTGTGCAGACAGCTGCACAGGGGCCGCCTTTCGTCTGCGCGCCCTTCACGCGGGTCCCAGGAGCACCGGCTGGAGCTGCCGGCCCTCCAGGGCGGCGTCCACCGTGTCCCCGATACGCCCGAAGTCCGCCACCAGAGAGGTGGGCTTCTCCTCCGGCGCGTCCTGCCGGTAGGGCACGAAGTAGACATGCTTCTTCTCCATGAGCAGTCCGATGTTCTTGGCGCTGCCCGCCAGGCCGTCGTTGGTGCTCACCGCCAGCACCACCGGCCGCCCATTGCGCCACATGGATTTGGCCGCCATGGACACGGCGGTGTCGCTGAAGCCGTGGGCCAGCCGGGCCAGGGTGCTGCCGGTGCAGGGCGCGATCGCCAGGGCGTCCAGCAGCTTCTTCGGCCCGATGGGCTCCACCTGCGGGATGGTTGCGAGCACCGGGCGGCCGCAGATCTGCTCTATCTCCCGGATGAAGTCCGCCGCCCTCCCGAAGCGGCTGTCCGTCCCGGCGCTCTTCTCCGAGAGGATGGGGGTCACGTCCCCATAGCGCTCCACCGCCCGCGCCAGAGCGGGCAGCACCTGGCCGTATGTACAAAAGGAGCCGCAGAGTGCAAAGCCCAGTCGGATATGTGCCATGTTCACCCCTCCGATCCACTGAGGATATGGTATACCGTGTCCCGTATGATCCTGCCTGAGGTGACGGGCGCCACCTTTCCCGGCAGGGACAGTGCCCAGACCACCGGGACTCCCAGCCGGGAGGCCGCCTCCATGTCCACGCCTCCCGGCTTGGAGGCCAGGTCGATGACCAGGCAGCCGGGCCGGAGCCGGGCGAGACGCTCCTCCCCCAGTACCCGGCTGGGCACGGTGTTCACCACCAGGTCATAGCCGCACAGGAAGTCATCCATCTCCCCCATGTGTTCCCCCTCATAGCTATAGGCCTCCGCCCAGGCCAGGGCGGACCACTTCCGGGCCGCCACGCTCACCCGGGCGCCCAAGCCCTGGAACTGGTGCGCCACGAGCTTCCCCACCCGGCCGAAGCCGATCACCAGGACCCTGGAGCCGTGGATGGTCGTGGGCAGCTCCTCCATGGCGATCTGGATGGCCCCCTCCGCAGTGGGGACCGCAGCAGCGAAAAGACACTTCTCCCGGGCCTTTTATGCAGGGGACGGCTCTCTTCCGGCAGAGGCCGTTCCTCCAGATCCTCTCCCTCTCTGCGCCGGCAAAGGGGCAGGCGGGCACAAAAACGGGAGCCCGGCGGCATCAGCCGCCGGGCTCCCGTTCCACGTTCCGCTATGCTGTTGTTTTCCGGCTCAGATCCTGCTGTAGTTGAGCAGCATCTGGGCCACCTCGGCGCGGGTAGCGGCCCCGCCGGGGCTCAGCTGGCCGGCCTCGTTGCCGGACAGGATGCCGTTGGTCACGGCCCAGCCCATGGCCTCAACGGCCCAGGAGGACACGCTGGAGGCGTCGGGGTAGGCGCTCAGGTCCGCCCCGGCGGCGGCGCCGCCGGCGTACCGGTAGAGCATCACGGCCAGCTGCTCACGGGTGATGTTCCCCTCGGGATCGAACAGGCCGTTCCCGATACCG